>JAQSXG010000318.1 GCA_029256785.1 Neobacillus sp. | reverse complement strand
GAAGAGATCTGTGGTAATGCGCGGCTGACAGCACTGGTACATGCCTCCTTAACCCCGCGGGGCATCACAGACGAAGCCAATGTATACCCTAAAGCCCAGAGACAACGTCCAAAACATTCTTCTGATCCTTGAGTTTCGGTAAATTGTCGATTATAGGTCATGAAGTTTCGAAAATGACCGTTTTCATTCTGGGCATACAAGATGAATGCTAAGTAACGGTAGATTAATACAAGGTATTCCGACTTTCTTTTATTTTCATAGAGCATCACTGCCATAATTAATGCCCGAGCATTGTCATCAGTTGTATAACCCTTATCCAAATCAGGAACATTGTAGCGTGTATGCTGAAACATACCTGTGTCATCGGTCATCCTAAAAATGTGCGCATCGTCAAGAACATTGCCGAATTGGGTCATTATATTGCCCTCATTCCATTGCGCTCAATTACAGTAAGGTGGGCTTGAGCTTTGAGTTGCAGCGGACGAGCTGATCCAATGATATTCATGCATAATTCAGCATATTGATCCGCAACAGTAGACCACTTCATTGTTCGACCAACTGCCATTGTCTTCATTTCCATTTCTTTTTTCTCAGTTGGATTGCCAAGCACGGTTCGAATGCATGATGCCATCGATTCTGAATCTTTAAATTTACTAAGCATTCCGCGACCGTCACCTAACATTTCCTCGGCATAGCGATATGGAGTCGATACAATTACCCTTCCGCGCCCCATAGCATATGCCAATGTTCCGCTGACTGCCTGTTCTTTAGACAAATAGGGTGTCAGATACATATCAGACATTTGAAGATAGGTAATCACTTCTTTTTTTGTCAGGTACTTATCAATAAATCGAATGTTATTCTGTACCCCAAGGCTTTGTGCCAAATCCATCAGACTCTGCCTGTATGTTTCGCCCATGCTTTCTTTGACGCATGGATGGGTCTTACCAAGAATCAGATACATCAGATTTTCATAATCCGGGACGACCTTCGCCACCGCTTCAATTCCATATTCCAAACCTTTGGCTGGACTAATGAGTCCGAAGCTGCTGATGATTTCCTTATTTCGCAAACCGTAATCCATTTTTAATTTTTCCCTTGACTCGACCTGCATATTAGGAACTCCGTGAGGTATAAACAAAAGTTTCTCTGACTCAATACCGTAGGTTCCAGCCAATATGGGCATAGAACTTTTCGCCATCGTTACTACCTTTGTGCTAAGCCTTCCTAGATCTCTGAGAACAGTTCGTTGTTTCGACGACGGTTCTAACAACACAGTGTGTGTCGTAATAATGAAAGGAATTTTAAGCCCCTTTGCTAAAGCAATGATGTATTCGCCGCATTCGCCACCAAAAATCCCATATTCATGTTCAATAACTAAAAGATCCAAATTATCATTGGCCCATGATGCTGTCATCAAATAGCTTGTACGATCGTGCTGGCTCAATCTATATTTTATCTGGGAATTCTCACACTCTTTCTTATCCACCACTGCAATGACACTTGGACGTATGAGTCCCATTTTAGCAATTTCATTTACTAAATCTTCTGTAAATGTGGCTAAGCCACATTCTCGAGGAGGGTACGTACTTAAAAAACCGATATTTTTTATTCTATTTTCCCTAACCATTTTTTAGTCTCCTTCTTTTTCAGCTGTCTTTTTATAGGTTCTCAGCTGCATCTTATCGATTAGCACTGGTTAGAATTATTAATTCTCCACAACTTGGATTGTACCAAACTTCAACAAGGCGACCATTGTACTCATGTTAGCAAGAAGGTCATCACCAGCAAATTGAAACACCTTTAGATGTCTTCTAGATCCACTGTTGATGACCCGTATCAGTCATTACATTTTTCTATTTTTATAGCTTAGTCCTTTATGAATCCCCCAATGGCCTTTTCTGAGAGATTCAACATCAATCCATAGTTTCTGCGGGATTGGCTGACACGTTGTATACCAATCCTTTGCACCTTGTACTAGTTTTTGCGGCGGTGCGTTCTTACCAAAATGTGATATGTTAAGAAGTGACACGCTGATTCTGATCGTAGCATTATTTCCCCCAGACCATTCCTGGGCCTCTAGTTCCTTGTTCTTAGTTAGCCATACAACTCCTCCACCTGATTGGTTAAGGCAGCCGTGCTCCAATATTTGTTCCAGATTCTCCTCTGTCGTAAAGTGATATAGTTTCATATTTCACCCGTGAAAATTAGTAATTTTTTTATAAAATTCATTTATTCTCTTCCTTTCTTCAAGACTCATGGTCACATGTTATAGTCTTTTTTTATTTTCAGCTTAGGGATCTAATGAAGAGTAACGTCTGATTTAAGCATCGATTCTGACTAATAAAGCGCTTCATCTAAGGGTTCTGGACACGTTTTAACATATTCCAGCAAATCCCCAACTCTGGCAGTAGCCAAGGCAATACAAGAATCGGCCCCTCCATAGTACATTTTAAGCAATCCGGTCTTATCGTCTAACACCCAGCCGCTTGGAAAAACGACATCATCAACGTCTCCCTCCCGTTCATACCCTTCCCTTGGACCAAAGACCCATTCATCAGTGCGGTGCAATACCTTTGCCGGATTATCCAGATCCAGTAATGCCAGGCCGATTCGGTAAATCGAACCAGAAGCGGTTTGGCGCACTCCGTGATACACGAGTATCCAGCCTTCAGCAGTCTCGATGGGTGGCGCTGCAAGACCAATTTTTCCACCATCCCACCAGCCACCTCGACGGGCGTGCATTACCACCTGGCGGTCTCCCCAATGGGTAAAGTTACTACCAGAATATGATAACCAAATGTGAGAACCTGGTACATAATTAGTAGTAATTGGCCGATGAATCAGGACCCATTTTCCCTGTATTCGACGAGGAAAAAGTGCAGCATCTTTGTCTTCCGGCGGCATGAGCGGTCCGATCCGCTCAAACGTGATAAAGTCATTTGTCAGTGCCATCGCTACAAGCGGTCCACGACGAGAGTAAGCAGTATAGGTTACCGCCCACTTATTTAGTTCAGCAAGCCAAGTAATCCTAGGATCTTCAATTCCCCACCGTTCCTCCGGATAATTTAACGGATCTGATTCCAGTGTCGGCACTCTGTCAATCTGCCAATTGCTGACTCCATCATCACTAATCGCCTTAGTCAGGTGGGAAAAACCTCGCCTATCCTCTACACGAGCCAGCAACAATACTTTACCGTGAAACATAGTGGCTGCTGGATTGAATACTGAATGCGCAGGATAGGGCCAGTCTTTCGCTGTCAAAATCGGATTCATTGGATGCCGCTTAAACAGTTCTATAAATGTATGATTATCATTTTCCAACTGAGTGTCAAACCTATTTTTATCCATAAAAAAAACCCCCTACGTTTGGATATTCGGCGCGTTGCCGGCAAGTGTGATATCTCACACCCAGTCTGTATATCCCGTGGCGGTTAAAACACAATATGGTATTGTTACTAATCGTCAGACAGTAGGTTCAAACGATTTATGTTTTATTATACTACAAATAATCATTTCCGTCAAATAACCGTTTTTCCTGAATAAACAATCATCCATTTCTATTGAACATTTTTTAACATTATTCTGATTTATAGCAGGACATATGCATAAATTAATCCTCTATTTGTAATGCCCAAGAGCTTTTCATTCCTTATTAACTATGATTTTTTTAATATTTCTTTGTAAACCTCAATATATTGTTTTACCATTTGCTCCTGTGTAAATTTACATTCAACCGTTTTGCGGCAGACTTCCCGTGAAATATTTCTGACATCCTTAATTTTCTCAGCCATTTCCTCCACATCAGACACAATAAACCCATTCATGCCATCCTGAATAATTTCAGGCATCGAACCTTTATTAAATGCAAGGACAGGTGTTCCGCATGCCATTGATTCCACAATACTAAGACCAAAAGGTTCATTAAAATAAATGGGATGTAACAGCGCATATGCATTACCCAGAACTCTATTTCTTTCTTCAGGACCTACGGAGCCAATATAGCATACATCGTCATTAAGATATGGCTCTACGTCATTTTCATAATAGGACTTATCCTGTATAATACCAGCAATAATCAGCTTCATTTTTGCTCTTTTAGCAACTTGTATTGCCTCCCAAGTTCCCTTGTCCTTATGTATTCTTCCAAAATAAACCAAATAATTGCCCTGTTCTTTGTTTAATGTAAATTTTTCTATATCAATACCATGGTACACAGTCCTTATATAATCAAGCTCCTCATGCCGGTCCGCATTACTAATAGAAACATAGTGTGTTTTTTTGTTATATTTTTTATACACAGGCAAAATTTTAGGCGAGGAAAATCCATGTATCGTTGTTATAACAGGTGTTTTTATAAGACTGCTATAGGTCAGAGGCAAAAAATCATAATTGTTATGTATAATGTCAAATTCATCTGCCTGCTCCATCATTTCGGATATATGCAAAGATTCCCAAACTTTAGCATCCAGTTCTTTGTCTTCTTCATAGGGCGCTTTGCACACACTACGAAGCTTCGCACTGGTTAATGAATCACCAGTAGCATAGAGTGTTACATCAATCCCCTCTTTCACAAGTCCCTCTGCCAATAACGAAACGACTCTCTCCCAAGGACCATAATGCCTAGGCGGCGTCCTCCATGCAATTGGTGAAATGATTGCAACTTTCATATTAAAAATCCCCCTCCATAAATTTCCCTCAAAAACCACTCTACTTATTCATACTTACTATTATGAGCTTCGGCAGGGACAAGGGTGAAGCCTCTATTCCCCAAGCATCCAAAAGCTTTTATTTTACCAGAGCCACTTACTATGAAATATCTCCCTAATGATGAGAATAAAATTTTAGATTTTTCTCATGATAGTGATTGACAAAACCCAGAAATAGGATTATGTTAAAATTTACATATACTATTGATTCAAAAGGAGAATTGTATGCACTTTATAACATATGAATTGAATGGTCAAGAAGAAATCGGCTTATTGACAGCAGACCAGAAACAGATCATTCCTCTGCTGGCCGCCGAGCATCATTTTTATGGTGAAACCATATTGCCAACTACGCTACTCTCTCTTATTCAACAAGGTGAATTAGCTTTACAGCGAGTCAAGTCGATCGTGAAATCAGTGGAAGCACAAAGCGATCTTCCATTTCTGCTTTCACCGGACAACATCCGGATTGTGGCGCCAATCCCTCGTCCTGCCAAAAATATTTTCTGCATTGGCAAAAACTATGCCGAACATGCTATGGAGGGTGACACAAGCGCCGACCCGAGTGTAGCTATCCCTAAATATCCAGTTATCTTTACCAAGGCTCCCACAACGGTAATTGGTCCTGATGACATCATTAACAGCCATAGCCAAGTTACAAGTGCTTTGGACTACGAGGTAGAACTGGCTGTAATCATTGGGAAGAAGGCTTCCTATGTTAACAAAGAAGAGGCAATGGACTATGTATTTGGCTATACCATTCTTAATGATGTGACTGCGCGAGATTTACAAAAGCGTCACCAGCAGTGGTTTCGCGGCAAAAGTCTTGATACTACAGCTCCAATGGGTCCATTTCTTGTTCACAAGACCTCTGTTCCTTCGGTCAATGACCTAACAGTAACATTAAAGGTAAACGGCGAGCTAAGACAGCATGCTAACACGAATTCTTTAATCTTTGACATTCCAACACTTATCAGTACGATTTCCGCTGGTATCACTCTTGAACCCGGAGATATTATCTCTACCGGCACCCCCGCCGGCGTTGGAGCCTATTCAACACCTCCT
>JAQSXG010000317.1 GCA_029256785.1 Neobacillus sp. | reverse complement strand
AAATCCTTGAGTCATTATGAAGAGGCCCTTTCTGAAGAAAAACAACATGAGATGATGGAGAAATATGATCCAGAGGCAGGTACAAGAAAACTGAAGGGAATCATAGGTTGGATTGCTTTCGGTGGTTTATTAGCATTTTCATTATTTCACCTTTATACAGGGATATTCGGGATGCTTACAGCGCAGCTTCAGCGATCCATTCATTTAGGTTTTGCACTTGCACTTATTTTTTTACTTTTTCCAGCACGAAAAAAGAACCGGGGGAAAGAACATAAAGTTGCTTGGTATGATATTATCCTTGCATTTATTTCCATCATTGTCGGAGCCTATTGGCCAGTTTTAATAGATGAATTGATTTTAAGAGCTGGGAGCTTATCAGAGCTTGATTTTTTTGTCGGTCTTTCTGCGATTCTATTAGTATTAGAAGCAACTCGACGTACGGTTGGACTACCGATTACCATTATTGCTCTAGTTTTTATGGTCTATGCGGTCTTTGGTCCCTACATGCCTTCGTTTATTGCACACCGTGGACTCAATCTTGAACGTTTGGTGCAAACGATGTTCTTTACTACAGAAGGGATCCTTGGGACCCCATTAGGAGTATCATCCACATTTATTTTTCTATTTTTATTATTTGGCTCATTTTTAATAAAATCAGGTGTTGGCCAATATTTTAATGACCTTTCCATTGCAATAGCGGGAAGGAGTGTCGGAGGTCCTGCAAAGGTAGCAGTTTTTTCTAGCGCCCTACAGGGAACAATTAGCGGAAGTTCAGTTGCAAATGTTGTTACTTCTGGAGCATTTACGATTCCAATGATGAAAAATCTGGGCTATAAAAAAGAGTTTGCAGGTGCTGTCGAGGCTTCATCATCTACAGGTGGTCAACTAATGCCGCCAGTAATGGGGGCAGCGGCTTTCCTAATGGTCGAGTTTATTGGAGGAATCTCCTACTGGGAGATTGCAAAAGCAGCGGCCATTCCAGCTATCTTATATTTCACAGGCATATGGATCATGACACATTTTGAAGCGAAGCGATTAGGACTTCGCGGGTTAACCAAGGAAGAAATTCCAAGTCGTAAAGAAGTCTTGAGCAAGCTTTATTTATTATTGCCGATAATCGCTGTTGTCATATTATTAATGTCCGGAATGAGTGTAGTTCGGTCTGCCTTATGGTCGATTGTAATTACTGTAGTGGTAAGTGCAGTTAAAAAGGAAACCAGAATTGGGTTCAAAGGATTAATTGGTGCTCTTGTCGATGGAGCAAGATCAGCACTCGGAGTAGCAGCGGCTACAGCAGCAGCAGGTATTATAGTGGGGGTTGTAACAAAAACGGGTTTAGGATTAAAAATGGCAAATGGACTGCTGGATATAGCTGGGGGAGCATTGCTTCCAACCTTATTTTTAACAATGATTGCTTCCTTAATCCTGGGTATGGGATCGCCAACAACAGCAAACTATGTAATAACCTCAACGATTGCTGCACCAGCAATCATTTTACTAGGTGTACCAGATTTATCTGCCCACTTGTTTGTGTTTTACTTCGGAATTGTAGCGGACATTACACCTCCCGTGGCATTAGCTGCTTTTGCAGCAGCAGCCGTTTCAGGTGGTGAACCTTTCCGAACGGGTGTAGAGTCAACAAAACTAGCAATATCAGCATTCATCATTCCGTACATGTTTGTTTTATCACCTGAATTATTGATGATTGATACTACATGGACCTACTTAATTTGGGTAGTATTTACAGCATTGGTAGGGATGTTAGCAATTTCTGCAGGGGTTATTGGTTTTTGGATGCGAAAATTACATTGGTTTGAGAGAATTGCAGCTCTTCTAACAGGCATGTGCTTAATATATCCTGAAAACATAAGTGATATCATTGGTTTGGTTTCGTTTGCAATCATGTTTGCCTTGCAAATTCTTTATAAAGGCAAGCGCATTTCTCTAAAAAAGAAAAATTAAGGAATCTCCCCTCTAATGGGAGATTTTTTGCTTGTAAGAGGTTATGATAATCGATAAACCTTAACCTTTAGCCGCAAGTAAATACCAAATAAAAAGAGGGACATAAAGTCCCCCCTTTTTTGAAATCAATGGCTATTGACCTTGTTGATTTCGCATCGATTGTTCCGCATAAGCGACTAGACGTTTCGTCATTTCGCCTCCGACAGACCCATTCGCTCTCGCGGTCGTATCAGCACCAAGTTGAACTCCAAACTCATTGGCAATTTCTTCTTTCATTTGATTCAGAACATTTCCTGCACCAGGAACCAAAAGTTTGTTTCTAGCCATGATACATCACTCCCGACGATGTATTGAGCAATATAAATTGCTCACCATTATTTTATCCAAACAAATATCATTCATTCGTTACTTAGTTCGCGAAATAATTTTGCGTATAATATGGTTGAGATTCTTTATTAAAAGCAACACCAACCCCTAAAAATTCATAATCTCCTTTTAAAATATTCTTCCGATGTCCAAGAGAATTCATCAGACCTTCATGGGCAAAAATACTACTTAATTGTCCTGTTGCCAGGTTTTCGCCAGCTAACATAAAAGCAATATTATCCTCCTCCATTCGATCAAATGGAGATTCTCCTTCAAGGTTCGTGTGATCGAAATATTGATTTTTTGCCATGTCTTCGCTATGTTTCCGAGCGGTTTCTCGAACAGCATCATCCCATGTAAGTATAGGTAATTGATGATTGACGCGGGCAGCATTCGTTAAATCGAACATCTGTAACTCAAAGCCTTCCTTTAAAGATGGACTGGCTCTTGTGTAAAAATCAGTTTTCTTTTGCTCTAAATCTTCGCTAATGATCTGAATCGCTGTTAAGCTATCGTTCTCGTGTTTATCATAAAAAATTGTTACATATGCACCATCTTGCAGGAATATATCATTATCGCCATTTTCTTGTAGTTGATAAATAACCATGCCCTTTTGAATCTTCGTTATAGGTTCACCCAGCTTTTCTCGAACACTTTCCTTTGAACTATCAAGTTTAAGTCCAAGTGTCGAAGCAATTAATCCTTGGTTTGTATATAATCCAGTTACTTTATCCTTTTCATCATACATGACCATAAAAAAGTCCTGATAATTATCATGATAAGTATACCAATTTGTACCATATTCATTTTGTGATGAGCGCTTCGGAGCTCCAAATTGGCTATTAACTTCTTCTTTTGAATCCCCAAGTTCAATATTATTAACGGAAAACAGTTGATTTGTTGGAGTATTTAATTGTTTTTCCTTTTGCATTGGATTAATTTTTTGTTTTGAATCTTGAAGGCCATCATCCAGTGAGTCAAATTGATTTAAAAACTGCTGAAACTTTTGATTAATTGAATCTAGTGCTGCTACGGTTTCAGGTTTGTCTTTAAAGTCGGTGATTTCAGATTTAAACTGGTCAATAGTTTTTTGGAGATTAGTACCTTCGATTTGTTTTTCAAGAAAAGGCCAGGAAAAGAATAGTAAAAAAAATACGGATAATAGCATAAAAAAACGCAGCATAGTCTTTTCCTCCTTTTAATTAGAATTTTAACCATTTTAATAAAAATGTATAACAAATAGACTATTAACTAATAATAATATGCTTATTTATTCAACATATTTCTTTATTTTTAAATTATACTGACTGTATAATCAAATTATATAAAAATACATCTCACCCTAGTTGTTTAAAGTATGATTGGATTCTTTTGGTTGCAAAAATTGGACAAGCGGTATAATATTATACGAGTGTAAAATTTGGGTAAACTATTACAATTAGGCACCTACAGGGGGAACAATAAAAATGGATCAATCAATAAATAAAACAAATAAACCGCCATACGGGATCCTAACCGTTTTAATGATCGGCGCATTTATTACATTTTTAAATAATACGCTATTAAATATTGCTCTGCCTTCTATTATGATTGACTTAAATATAGATACTTCGACAGTGCAGTGGCTGACAACGGGTTTTATGTTAGTGAATGGAATATTAATTCCAGCAACAGCATTTTTAATTCAGAAATATTCTGTACGAAACTTATTTTTAGTGGCCATGGGGTTATTTACTGCAGGGACGATATTCGCTGGAACGGCTCATGTTTTTCCTATTTTATTAGGTGGGCGGATGATCCAAGCTTCAGGTTCTGCCATTATGATGCCGCTGTTAATGAATGTAATGTTGGTCGCTTTCCCAATTGAAAAAAGGGGAGCTGCGATGGGCATTTTTGGTTTAATACTAATGGCTGCGCCTGCCATAGGTCCAACCCTATCAGGATGGATCATTGAACATTATGACTGGAGAATGCTTTTCCATTTTGTGACACCAATTGCTATTGTTGTATTACTCATTGGCTTCTTCTTATTAAAGGACAAAAAGGAAAAGGTTAATATTAAGCTGGATATGGTATCGCTGTTACTCTCGAGCGTAGGATTTGGAGGATTGCTTTATGGATTCAGTTCTGCGGGTAACAAGGGCTGGGATAGTCCTCAAGTTTATGGCAGCATAATGATTGGCGTTATTTCCTTAGTTCTGTTTATTTTAAGACAATCAAAATTAGAACGACCAATGCTCAATTTTACCATTTTTAAATATCCGATGTTTGCCTTATCATCAGCGATTACCATGGTAATTAATATGGCTATGTTTTCTGGAATGCTATTGATACCAATTTATGTACAAACTCTTCGTGGAATATCACCAATGGATGCTGGATTGCTAATGTTGCCTGGTGCACTTGTAATGGCATTGATGTCGCCGATAACCGGGAAGTTATTTGATAAGTTTGGCGGGAGAGTTTTAGCGATTACTGGATTAGTCATAATGACTGTAACTACCTATTATTTCAGTAAATTATCATTTGAAACTTCCTATACTTATTTAGTTATACTACATGCAATCCGTATGTTTGGGATGTCGATGGTGATGATGCCTGTCTCTACAAATGGTTTAAATCAACTACCTACGCGTTTCTACCCGCATGGTACAGCAATGAATAATACACTAAATCAAGTGGCGGGTGCGATAGGTACAGGGTTATTGGTAACAATCATGTCTAACCGTACAGAATCACAAGCAAAGATACTAGGTGAAGAAGCGATGGCAAATTTAACAGAGCAACCCACAACTGCCGTACTTGCTGAAATGAAACAGCAAATTACAGCGCAAGCAATGTTAAATGGAATTAATTTTTCTTTCTTAGTATCAACTTTTATTGCTTGTATTGCGATTGTGTTAGCATTATTTATTAAAAGAGCAACACCTGCAAAAGAAACCCCAGAAGGAAAGTCTGCAGGCAAAAATATTGCAGCAGGAACGAAACTAGCAGAGAATTAACTTAGTATTTTTTCAATACAAAAGGCTGTCTTGGTCAGTTAGTCTGACACATCGACAGCCTTTTTAAATAGTAAGGGAGGTTTAGTTATGAACAGATGCGGCTGGGTAAATCAGGATCCACTTTATATCCATTATCATGATAATGAATGGGGAGTGCCAGTGTATGATGATCGATTACTATTTGAATTATTAAATTTAGAAGGTGCACAGGCAGGTTTAAGTTGGTACACGATATTAAAAAAAAGAGAAAATTACAGAGTAGCCTTTGATAATTTTGAAGCAAACAAAATAGCAGTGTATGATAATAAAAAAGTGGAAGAGCTTTTGCAGAATGAAGGAATTGTCCGAAATAAACTAAAAATAAATGCAGTTATTACTAATGCGAAGTCTTACTTAAAAGTAATCGAAGAATTTGGTTCATTTAATAAATATATTTGGTCATTTGTTGACGGAGTGCCCATACATAACCATTTCAATGATTTATCCGAGGTT
>JAQSXG010000008.1 GCA_029256785.1 Neobacillus sp. | reverse complement strand
CTATTGCTTAGCAAAGGGTTTGCGATTGAGAAATTTAAAGATACAAAACCACACCATGTTGATGAGAAAGAGTTCCTCATTCAAACATTGAAAAAGGTTTATGAAGAGCAAACCGGTGATCACGCCGAGTTAATTTCAATTGGAGGCGGAACATACGCACGGTCATTGAAAGCTGGTGTAGCCTTTGGTCCATTGTTTCCAGGAAGGCCAGACATTGCTCATCAGAAAGATGAATATATCTATATTGAGGACTTGTTGAAGGCGACTGCTATTTATGCCCAGGCCATTTATGAACTAGCAAAAGCTGAATAATCTATTAAAGGGGAAATGGGAATGAAGTATGCATTATTAAATGGTGAAATGATCCCACGTTTGGAAGCGAAGGTTGACGTAGAAGATCGTGGTTTTCAATTTGGTGACGGAGTGTATGAGGTAATTAGAGTTTACAACGGGAAATTGTTTACGGCTAATGAGCATTTAACCCGATTTGTGAAAAGTGCTGATAGCATCGGGATTTCCTTACCATACACAATTGACCAGTTAAAGGAAACACTTGAAAAATTAATAGAGAAAAATAAGCTTCAATTGGGAACGATATATATGCAGATTACAAGAGGAACGGCAAAGCGAAATCATGCGTTTCCAACTGAAAAGGTAACACCCAATCTTGTAGCTTACACGAATGATGTGAGCCGTCCTACGGAAATGCTATGTTCTGGTGTGAAGGCTATCTTAACAGAAGATATTCGCTGGCTTCGCTGTGACATAAAAAGCTTGAATTTACTTGGAAATTTATTAGCTAAACAAAAGGCTGCTGAAGCTGGCTGTTATGAAGCAATTCAGCACCGTGGACAGGATGTAACAGAAGGAAGTTCTTCGAATATTTATATCGTGAAAAATGGTGTTGTGATAACTCATGAATCTAATCACCTGATTTTAAAGGGGATAACCAAGGATGTTATTCTGGATATCTGTTCGAAACGAAATATTCCCTTTGAAGAAAAGACTTTTTCACTAGATGACCTTATGAATGCTGATGAAGTTTTCCTTTCAAGCACTACCTCTGAGGCTATGCCTGTGATCGAAATTGATGGGAACAAAGTAAATAATGGGATGCCTGGTGAAGTGACAAGACAAATACAAACGTTGTTTCAACGGGAAATAGAAAGTCAATGTGGTGAACTAGTAGGGGAGAGTTAAAAGTGGAAAAAGACGTACCAGTGGGAGTAAAACCAGTGGTACGTCTTTTTTATGAGGTTTAAATGGATAGGAGGCTGGGCATTTGCCCGAAGCGGTCCTATCCTTGGATTTTGGGTAAAATGGGAGCGTTCCATTTGCCCGAAGCGAAGCCATTCCTGTGTTTTCGGTAAAATGGCACCGCCCCATACCCATTTAAATTAAGATAATAGTCTATTCAAATTGAAATAAATCACTCGAAAGATATCTTTCCCCGGTGTCACAGGCGATACAAACTACGACTTCATCAGAGGATAATTGCTTTGCCACTTCCAAGGCTGCATAGCAGGCAGCGCCAGATGATGGACCGACGAGAATACCTTCTTCACGAGCCAATTTACGTGTGATATCATAGGCGTTTTCATCGGATACTTGATGAATTTTATCATATACTTCTTGATTAAGAATCTTCGGAATGAACCCGGGACTTGTACCAACAAGCTTGTGTTTCCCAGGCTTACCTCCCGATAAAACAGGTGATCCCTTCGGCTCGACCACATGGACCTGTAAATTCTTATAATGCTCCTTTAATGGTTCACCCGTTCCTGTAATGGTTCCACCTGTACCGGCAGTTGCCACGAAGGCGGAAAGGGGTTTACCCAACTGCTTCATCGCTTCAATAATTTCCACTGCTGTAGAAGATCGATGTGCATCAGGATTTGCAGCATTTTCAAATTGCATCGGAATGAAACTATTTGGTATTTCAAAAGCCAATTCCTGCGCTTTTTTTATCGCACCAGGCATTTTTTCATCTCCAGGTGTAAGAACTACTTTCGCACCATAGGCCTTTAAGAGATTGATTCGTTCCCGAGTCATTGTATCAGGCATAACCAGAATCGACTTATAACCTCGAGCGGCAGCATTCATGGCAATTCCAATACCGGTATTGCCACTGGTTGGCTCAATAATGGTTGCCCCTTCTTTTAGTAAACCTGCTTTTTCAGCCTCAATAATCATGTTAAGGGCTGCACGGTCTTTTACACTCTTACTGGGATTTAAAAACTCAAGTTTTAAATAAACGGAGGCAGATTCCTGTGAGGCTATTCGATTTAATTTTACAAGCGGTGTATCTCCGATTAATTCGGCAATATTATTTACAACCTTCAAAATAACCCTCCTCTATTAAATAAGTGAACAATATTAATAATAAATAAGTTTTTACTTAAAGTAAAAGATATGAAAAACCAACCTTCAGTAAAATACATACAAGCGCTTTAAAATAGTCTAAAATAAAAAAAGGAGTGAATATATCAATGGAACAACAAACACATTATTTCTTTGCGGTTCAGATCCCTGAAGAAACAAAATTAATTTTAAAAAGGCATATAGATACATTAAAGGGAACCCTCCCTTTTAAGCGCTGGGTTCATCATGAGGATCTACATATAACACTGGCATTTCTCGGCAATGCCCCAGTTGAAAAACTCAGTATTGCAAAAGAAAATGTTCAAAAAGGTCTACATGATTCCCGTTTTTTCGATTTGAAAATTAATCAGCTAGGAATATTTGGTAACAATCAGTCTCCAAGGATATTTTGGGCTGATACACTAAATAGCACTGAATTAGATGATGTAAGAAATAAGGTATTCCATGCATGCAACGAGGCAGGCTTTCAACTGGAAACACGACCATTTCGCCCACATATTACCCTTGCAAGGAACTGGGTAGGTGAAAAAGCGTTCGATAAGCCAATGCTTGATATCTGGAACGAACTTCAACCAGAGCCGCTTCCCTTCAAAGCAAGCGAAGTGGTTCTCTATCAAACGCATCTCCAAAAAACACCAAAGTACGAAGTGAAAGCAGCATTTCCATTATTTCCGAGCTAAAAAAGAAATTTTACGATAAAGGTTGGTCGTATGAAACAAATTTATTTTATTATTAATCCAAAAGCAAAGAATGGGCACTGTATGAAAACTTGGAACAAACTCGAGAAAAAACTCTCCCAGGAGAATGTTGCCTATCAGGCCGCCTTTACAGAATATCCAGGACATGCCAAAAGTCTTGCTGCCGAAATCGCTGGAAGCAATGATAAGGAGAAAGTATTGATTGCTGTTGGTGGCGATGGAACGATGCATGAAGTCGTGAATGGAATGATAAACTATAAGAATATCATTCTTGGATTTATACCTGGAGGTTCTGGGAATGATTTTTCGCGGGGGTTTCACATACCTTCTGATCCAATTGAGGCACTCCATTTTATGCTTCAAATAATGAAGAGTGATGGACATTTAATAGATGCTGGAAAAGTGACAATGGCCGATCATACCGAACACTACTTTATTAACAATATGGGCGCAGGCTTTGATGCACTAGTTTCCCATGAAGTGAATCAATCCAGAATGAAGGGGATGTTAAACAAACTCTCGATGGGGAGGTTGGTTTATGTATATTTCCTTTTGAAAAAGCTATTTACGTATAAGTGCACATCAATTGAATTATCAATTGATGGAAAAAAGCATATATTTGATAACACGTGGTTTGTGACTGTTTCAAATCAGCCGTATTATGGGGGCGGGATGAAAATCGCTCCAAATGCAGTGCCAGATGACGGTCTTTTCGAAATTACTGTAGTTCATAATTTAGCGAAGATCAAGCTACTATTAGTATTTATAAGTGTCTTTTGGGGGAAGCATGTTCATTTCAAAGAAGTTAAAACCTTTCAAGGAAGTATGGTAAGCATACATTCGGAATTACCTGTTTTTATCCATGCTGATGGTGAAATAATTGGATATACACCATTAAACATGCATGTACATCCGAAGGTATTGCAGGTGTTAACAAAGAGGTAAAGGATGAGATAAGTTGATTTGAAAGAGAGGGGTTCGAATGATTTCCAGCAATCGAGAGTTTTATGCCTATTTGGATGAAATGAATATCATTACGATTCTTCTTCCGCTTTCCTATCACCAGGGCTTGTCTGCAACTTTTGCATTGTCATATGGTTCTGAAAACAAACCCTTAATCATTAATGAGCAACTTCAAATCGAAAATAATCGAAAATATATTTGTCACTTAAATGGGGATATAGAGTTTGGGGAAAATTACTGGATTATTGATGAGCATGGTGGGAGGACAGACCTGCAAATAGGTGCTGTGATTCGCACGGAGACTTTTGATCAAAAATTTTATTATGATGGAAGGGACCTTGGAGTAAAGTGTGAAAATAATTATACGTATTTTAAACTCTGGGCACCAACGGCAACGCAAGTAAAATTAAAATTACGTCTCCCTGACAATGCATTTTCAGAAATTCTAAAAATGAAACGGGAAGATCGAGGGGTTTGGTCATTAGTAGTTCCTCGCGATTTAGAGCTCTATCAATATACCTATCTCGTCCTTATAAATCAGGAATGGCGTGAGTCGATAGATCCCTATGCTGTTTCATCAACAGCTAACGGCGAACGTGGGGTTATTGTGCAACTTGAAAAAACTAAAAGGGATAAAAAGGTCTTACCTCCATTTAGGGAACCTGTCGATGCGATTATTTATGAAACTCATATAAGAGATTTCACCATTCATCCTAATAGCGGTGTGCAGCATAAAGGACTGTACCTAGGTGCTGGTGAGCTAAATACTATAAATAAAGCGGGTGAGCTAACGGGACTATCGTATGTAAAGGATTTAGGGATTACCCATATTGAGTTCCTTCCATTTAATGATTTTGCGGGCGTAGATGAATTGGATAAGAATAAAGAATATAACTGGGGGTATAATCCTACTCATTTTAATGTTCCTGAAGGATCCTATGCCACAAACCCTAGTGACCCATACGCAAGAATTAACGAGCTAAAACAATTAATTGAAAATATTCACAGCCAGGGACTTAGAGTTATCATGGATGTGGTCTTTAATCATGTTTACATCCGCGAACAATCTGCTTTTGAAAAAGTGGTTCCGGGCTACTTCTTCCGTCACGATCATTTTGGATTGCCTTCTAATGGAACAGGAGTTGGCAATGACATTGCATCGGAACGAAGAATGGTAAGGAAATACATCACAGACTCGGTTCAATTCTGGATGGAGGAGTATCATGTAGATGGCTTTCGCTTTGACTTAATGGGGATACTGGACATTGAAACAATGAATGAGGTAAGAAGAGTGTGTGAGGGCATTTCAAAGGAAACGATCATTATTGGTGAAGGCTGGAATCTTAACACACCACTGCCTCCAAATCAAAAGGCGATTATCCGAAACCAGTCAAAAATGACAAGGATTGGGCAATTTAATGATACCTTTCGTGATACAATCAAAGGAAATACTTTTTATTTATATGATAAAGGCTATGCTTTAGGGAATGAACATTATTATGCTGATGCAATGGAAGTGATTGCAGGCAGTATTGGATTAATAAAGAAAGATCATCCGCTATTCAATGAACCCTCCCAATCGGTAAATTATGTAGAATGTCATGATAATCATACAATCTGGGATAAACTCTTGTCTTGTCTAGGGGAAGCAGATGAGCAACTTCGAATGTGTTATCATCGCTTAGCAACGGGGCTTGTTTTATTATCGCAGGGAATCCCCTTTCTTCATAGCGGTCAGGAGTTCTTTCGTACCAAGCAGGGAGAAGGTAATAGTTATCGTTCCTTGGATGATATTAACCAGCTTGATTGGGATAGGAAATCGCAGTATTTGGATAACGTCAACTATATTAAGGGATTAATCCAGATCCGAAAAAAATTCCCTTGTTTTAGAATGAGAACAGCTGCGGAGATATCCACAAGTTTGCATAGTCTGCCGCTAACACCACCGATAATTGGATTTTGCTATCATCAAAAACCAGAACATGAATTTAGAAAGGTACTATTACTGATTAATCCCCTCAATAGTAAAAATTTAATCCAGCTTCCTAAAGGTGAATGGGGCATTATTGCAGATAAATTTTTAGTGGGAATTGATTCCAATAACCGCAAGATAAAGGATAAACTCTTGTTAGAACCCGTTTCGCTAATGATTTTAGCAAAAAAATAGTTTTTTCAGATGTACTTGACGAAAAAAGCCAATAGAGGATAAAATTTAATATAATTGGCTATTGTATGGAATGGTTTCAATAGCCTTTTTTTATTTAGCTTTTATGTTAATAAAATATTTTTTCCATTTCTTTTAATATAGGATACACATCTATAACTAGTTGGGCTATTTGGTCCATTAGAACGGCATACATTGAAGGTGAACAACTTGGAAGATATACTAGGACAAGAATGGGATATTGTCCCTGCTGGAGGCGCTACTGGAGAAGCCTTTTATGCAAGATATAGGGATCAACAGCTTTTTCTAAAGCGTAATTCCTCTCCATTTCTCGCAGTTCTTTCCGCAGAGGGCATCGTCCCAAAGCTTGTTTGGACAAAGCGATTGGAAAATGGGGATGTAATAACAGCGCAACACTGGCTACCAGGCCGTGAGCTAAAACCAATCGATATGAATCAAGAGTACGTTGCAAAGATGCTTAAGAAAATTCACCGGTCCGAGCCCATGCTTGGTATGTTAAGTCGCTTGGAGAAACAGCCCCTAAAGCCGGATGCAATTTACCATTCGGTTGTAAAAGAATTGGATGAAGAGGTCTTATCGCTACCGGCAGTACATAAGACAATGGTTTTTTTATTAAAAGAAAAATTAAATGTTAATTGTGATGAAAAAGTGGTTTGTCACGGAGATGTCAATCATAACAACTGGCTGCTGACTGAAGACAACCAGTTGTATTTAATTGATTGGGATGGTGCAATGATTGCTGACCCAGCGATTGACCTTGGGATGCTTCTATATTGGTATCTTCCACTAGAAGATTGGCAAAGCTGGTTAGACATGTACGGAAAGCCATTAACAGACGATTTAAGGCTGAGAATGAAATGGTATGTGTCTCTTCAAACCTTATCATCGATTCAATGGCATAAAAACAAGAATCGTCTTCAAGAAATGGAATACTGGGTAAATTTCCTCGAAAAGCTCAGTAATTACGAAA
The DNA here is from genome assembly GCA_029256785.1 of Neobacillus sp. Classification (GTDB taxonomy): domain Bacteria; phylum Bacillota; class Bacilli; order Bacillales; family Cytobacillaceae; genus Neobacillus. The sequence continues at coordinate 20,055 of JAQSXG010000008.1, read as the reverse complement.
ACGAATCAATATCATCAACCCATTGTGACAAATTATCTTGATTAGAAAGTATATGTTGATCTAAATCTGCTGTATATGTGCCGCTTTGGCTATAGTCATATACTTCCTGTAAGATACTTTTTACATTTTGATCAATTTGTGTATTTACCATTAGCGATTTCACTAATCGCTCCAATTGTTCACACTCGGCAACAGACCCGCAACAATCTGTTTGATGATTGTTTAAGATATCTTTAAGTAATGATACTTGGTCTTGAGTTTGTAATGGCAATCTAAACACCCTTTCAAGTGAAATAAAAAAGAATTCACAGTTAGGTTGTGAATTCTTTTTTTGTTTATGCATTACCTTGCTTGTATAATTACTGCATGATATGTTTTGTAGTAAAATTAATTTTTTTAGGAGTGTCATCATGAGACTTAGAAATAAACCGTGGGCAAAGGAAAAAATCGAGCAGCATCCACAATATATTGTTGCCAATCCTGAATTACATAAAGGAAATTGGCAGGAGGTTTTTAATAATAATCAACCGATTCATATTGAGGTTGGAACAGGGAAGGGCCGTTTTGTTACTGAAATGGCAAAAGCAAATCCAAATATTAACTATATAGGTATTGAAAAATATGACAGTGTCATTGTCATTGCTTTAGATTTATTAATTGAAGCTAATTTACCAAATTTGAGACTCTTAAATGTTAATGCAGATGAATTAGATAAATACTTTGCAAAAAATGATGTAGACAGAGTTTACCTCAATTTTTCAGATCCATGGCCAAAGTCTCGTCATGAGAAACGCCGCTTAACCTATAAGGACTATTTAAAATCATATGAAGATATAATGGTTGATAAGGGTGAAATTCATTTTAAGACAGATAATCAAGGATTGTTTGAATACTCTTTAAAGAGTTTCTCGGCTTATGGACTATTATTGACCTTTCTAAGTCTGGACCTTCACAATGCTGATTTTGAAGGAAATATTATGACAGAATATGAACAAAAATTCTCTGAAATGGGAAATAGAATATACCGTTGTGAAGTAAAATATCAAAACTAAGTTTAGACAGTTCCTTTTTGGAGCTGTCTTTTTTCAATTGTGTTAAAATAAAGAAAACTAGGACTTGGAGGGAGAAAATGGAAACATTAAAAATTGGCAGTGTTCAATTGACATGGTTATCTGGTGGAGTGACAAATTTAGACGGTGGAGCAATGTTTGGGGTTGTTCCGAAAGCCTTATGGTCTAGAAAGTATCCAGCTAATGAAAAAAATCAAATAGAACTACCTACTGATCCAATTCTCATTCAAATGAATGGAAAAAATATTCTAGTTGAAGCAGGACTAGGCAGAGGGAAACTTTCAGAAAAACAATTAAGGAATTTTGGAGTTTCTGCTGAATCAAATGTGGAAGAATCTCTGAATTTCCTAGGATTGAGTACGAAAGAGATTGATTATGTTCTAATGACACATTTGCATAATGACCATGTTGGCGGGCTGACTAAACGAAATGAAGACAGTTACATATCGACATTTCCAAATGCTAAGATTATCACTTCTAAAATCGAATGGGATGAAATGAGAAATCCGAACATCCGATCAAAGAGCACCTATTGGAAGGAAAATTGGGAAGCGATTGAAAATCAGGTCATTACTTTTGATGAAAAATGGAGCCTTGAAGCGCTAACAATGGTTCATACAGGTGGTCATAGTAATGGCCATTCAATTGTAATCATTGAAGATGGTGGTGAGATGGCAATTCATATGGCAGACATTATGCCGACACATGCCCATCAAAATAGTTTATGGGTTATGGCGTATGATGATTATCCAATGGACTCAATTGCTGCAAAGGAAAAATGGATTCCCTATGCAATACAAAATGATGCTTGGTTCACTTTTTATCACGATGCCTTTTATCGAGCGGTTAAATGGGGGACAGATGGTCAGCTTACCCATAACATAAAGCGGGAAAAAGTGGAGAACATATAAGAAAAGGCCGTATCCACGTTGATACGGCTCCATTCTATTTAGTCTTCTATTAACTCGGGAGTAACTGTTTTTACATCCAACAGGGTTCCAGTTGAGGCATCTGCGATAAATTCAAATTGCTCATGTAAGCCATTATTATTTTTAGAGATACCGCCTTTAAAAACTTGGTATTGAATTTGCTGTTTTTCATAGGGCTCAGCCTTCATATGTATCCACGAACCGCTTATCGGTCCATTTTGATCAAATTGTTTTTTTACATACTCTAATACTTTTTCAGGTGATACATAAGCTTTTTGTGAAATAATTTCCTTAACAGCGTAGCCGCTAATGACACCTACTGATGCTCCGAGGAAAAAGGATTTCCAGTTCATAGGACACCTCCATTATTTAGTAGCTTATTACAAGTATATCGCAATTTTTGTTAAGAACATAATAAAATAATCAGACAATTAATTTATGGTAAGGATCAAGTATTTCCAGTAAAATAAAGAATATACAGACATATTTATTGACCAAACGAGGAGGAAAAAATTTTGAATGAACAAACGTTAGCTATGTTTAAAACCCTAACTGAACTTCCAGGTGCACCTGGAAATGAGCATTTAGTTAGAAAATATATGAAAGAACAACTGTCTCAATATGCTGATGAAATTGTCCAAGACAAACTTGGCAGTATTTTTGGTGTGAAAAAAGGGAATGGAACTGGACCAACAATTATGGTAGCTGGACATATGGATGAGGTTGGTTTCATGGTTACCGGTATTACGGACAATGGAATGCTGCGTTTTCAAACACTTGGTGGCTGGTGGAGCCAAGTCTTACTGGCACAGCGTGTACAGGTTATGACGGACAATGGACCAGTTATTGGTGTTGTGGGTTCAATCCCACCACATTTATTAGATGAAGCGCAAAAGAATAAACCAATGGATATAAAAAATATGTTGATTGATATTGGTGCAGATGATGCGGAGGATGCCAAACGAATCGGAATTAAGCCAGGACAGTCAATACTACCGATTTGTCCTTTTACTCCAATGGCAAATGAAAAGAAAATACTTGCAAAGGCATGGGATAATCGCTATGGCTGCGGACTTGCTATTGAATTACTCCAAGAAGTAAAAGATTTAACCTTGCCTAACACGCTTTATTCTGGCGCAACAGTACAAGAGGAAGTAGGACTTCGCGGTGCCCAAACGGCTGCAAATATGATTAATCCTGACCTCTTTTTTGCCCTAGACGCTAGCCCTGCCAATGATATGTCAGGAAGTAAAACAGAATTTGGTCAGCTTGGAAAAGGTGCCTTGTTGCGAATACTAGATAGGTCAATGGTTACACATCGAGGGATGAGAGAGTTTGTTCTTGATACAGCAGAAACGAATAATATACCATACCAATATTTTGTTTCTCAGGGCGGGACAGATGCAGGAAGAGTGCATCAATCCAATGAAGGCGTTCCAAGTGCTGTAATCGGAATATGCTCACGCTATATACATACACATGCTTCCATTGTCCATATTGATGACTATGCGGCTGCTAAAGAATTAATAGTAAAACTTGTAAAGGCGTGCGACCAAACAACCGTAGACACCATCAAAGCAAACAGTTAATTTCGTAAAAAGAGGCATACATCATGCCTCTTTTTACGTTAATGCTGTCCCAAAGCAAATTTTTGATTTTACTAACACTGTTGATTGGAGCGGAAGGCACGAGACTCCTGCAGGAGTAAGGGGCAGGGGAGACTCCACAGGCGCTTTAGCGCCGAGGAGGCTCCCCGAACCTCCTGCGGAAAGCGAAGTGCCTGGAGCTCCAATCAACAGGCAAATTAATAAAACCTAGAGTAACGAGAGTAATAAAGGAGATACATAATGAAAATTATCATAGGTTCAACGAATCCTGCAAAGGTTTCTGCTGTGAAACAAGCCTTTCCTTATCAGCAGGCACAATTTATTTCATTAGACATTCCCTCGGGAGTAAGTGAACAGCCCTTCTCCGATGAAGAAACAATTAAAGGGGCGGTTAATCGTGCAAACGGGGCACTAAAACAGGGCTATGGTGATATTGGAATTGGTCTTGAAGGTGGTGTTCAAGAATCTGATCACGGGCTGTTAGTATGCAACTGGGGTGCGCTTGTTTCAACTGAAAACAAGCCAATTATCGCAGGCGGTGCAAGGTTTCTCCTACCAGAGTCTATTGCGGACAGATTAAGAGCAGGAGAAGAGCTTGGACCAGTTATGGAAGACTATGCAAAAAAGAAAAATGTCCGCAAAAACGAAGGAGCAGTAGGAATATTTACCAACGGTTTAATAAACAGAGCCGAAATGTTCGCACATATCATAAACCTTTTAATCGGACAATATTACTACAGTAAAAATATAAGCAATTAATAGTAACAAAAAAACAGACAATAAAACTTTTCGACGGCAAAAATCGACAAAAGACTTGTCTATTGAATATTAAGGAAGGTATCATAATAGTAGGACTTATGTCATAAAAAGGAGGCGATAACGCTGAAATTTTTCAAAACTTTAGTAATACTATTCATATCTACATTAATTCTAAGTGCCTGTGGAAAGGCTTCATTTGAATCGGAGAGTAAGGAAACGATTAAATCAGTTAAAGAAACCTTTGATGAGAAAGCCAAAGAAGCAAACAAGAAAAGTGAAAACATTAATTTCTATTTACCATTTGGTTATGAAATAAAAGATGAATCACCGAATAATATAATCTTAAAAAACGGTTCTAAAACATATATCCTTTTCAATAATCCGCAAGAAAATGCATCTAGCGACGTAGTATACAAAGCTACAGTTGCATTATTCGATGAATTAGATGTAAATGAGCAGTTCAAGAAAGATGAACGACTTGGATTTATTATTATTAAGCGCCTTGAAGAAGATATGAACGAACTAACAATTGGAATAGGCGGAACGAAAGTTACCACACAAGTCAAAACCAGCAATATGAATACGGAAGCAAAAGTCATGGTACAAATTGCAAACTCGGTTGAAAATAAGAAAGAATAATATTTAGGAGGCTATACGGTGAAAAATTTAGAATCTATGGAACAATACGAGCAACTTATTAATAATGGAAAAACAATACTTATGTTTTCAGCTAATTGGTGCCCAGATTGCCGAGTAATTGAACCTGTATTGCCTGAAATAGAGGAAAAATTCAATGAATTTACTTTTGTTCATGTTGACAGGGATCAATTTATTGAGCTTTGTCAGCAACTAGATGTTTTCGGAATTCCTAGTTTTATCGGATTTGATAATGGAAAAGAACTTGGACGGTTTGTAAGTAAAGACCGCAAGACACAAGAGGAAATTGAAGAATTTATTTCAAATCTAAAATAATCTGTGAAAAAGCCTCCGTCATTTTTTGAGATGGAGGCTTTTTCATGTACAATGAAAAGGGAAGCGTGTGTTTTTGGAGGGGTAATGATGAAAATGGATAGTAACAAATTGAGAAGAGAATTAGAATCCCGCCTGTCCTCAGCTGATAGGAAGTTTATATATGATCGCGATAAGGATCAATTTCGTGTTGAAAGTGAAAAGGTTGGTAAGGGAATAACTGTTTCACTCTCAGGTATTGTAGCAAAGTGGCATACTGAAAAGGAAAAGGCTATTGACGAAGTGATCTATTACGTCGAAGAAGGCCTTCGAGCTATGGAAGACACTGTTCAGTTAACAGACCATGAGAAAAAGATATTTCCTGTGATTCGTTCTGCATCTTTTCCTAAGGAAGCCCAGGAGGGAGTTCCATTTCTTATTGACGACCATACAGCGGAAACCAAAATTTATTATGCTTATGATATGGGTAAAACGTATCGGTTAATTGATTCGCAAATTATGAAAAAAGAAGGATGGCAAGCTAGCCGAATTAGAGAAATAGCCCTATTTAATGTAAGGTCTCTAGGTACGGCATTAAAAGAGGACCAGGTAGCTGGAAACACATTCTATTTCTTGAACAAAAATGATGGATACGATGCGAGCCGAATCTTAAATAAACGGTTCTTGTCTGAAATGCAAAAGAAAATTACAGGGACGATGGTTCTTGCCGTTCCTCATCAGGATGTCCTAATTATTGCTGATATTCGGAATAATACTGGTTATGATGTATTAGCCCAAATGGCAATGAGTTTTTTTGCAAGCGGAAGAGTACCAATTACGGCCTTGTCATTTTTATATGAAAATGGTGAATTAGAGCCAATTTTTATTTTAGGAAAAAATAAGAAGTCTGAATGAAGTGAAGATCACGTGAAGTGGTCTTTTTTTCATTTGAAACTAGAAGTAAAAGGAAATAGAATAATATTTCGACTCATTCTTATGTTTTTTGTCGAAATATTAATATATCCTGTTAAAATAGAATGATAGAAGAAAGAGAAAGAGTGATAGTTTTGAGTTGGATCCAAAGTTTTTTGCAAAGGTTTATAAAAGATAATGAAGAAGATGAATCTTTTGGCGTTACTATACATAGTGATAAAAAGGCTGCATCACATTCATTTACATTAATTGAAAACGGGAAGAATTTAAATACAAAAATTTCTTATCAGTACCCAAAAGCAAAACTAACCTACCCGATAAACTCAGAGGTTTTATTAGAGAAAAAGGAAAAAAGAAATCGTTTGAAAAGACTGGAAATTCCCGCTGAGAAACCAAATCTTAGAAGAAAGGAAGATGAAATAGTTAAAAAGGAAATGCCTATAAAGCGGATGGAGAATGTCCCAAAAAGAACAGGTCCCTTCCAACCGACAGAAATACCTTCACCTGTATTTGGTTTTAATCGGCCGCAGAAACAGGAGAATACAACTATTATTGAGCATGAATTAAGGGGTTTTTTAACTGAGGAAGTGGATCATCAGTTTCTTTCAGTGGTACCAGTGGTTGAAGTTGAGCCGATCGAAGCAAAGGAAATTATCCCTCGCGGCTATATGGAAGAGGCTGTATTAACTAGTTTAAATGCAATGGAAGAGCTAGCGACAACCATTGAAGTAAAACCAGTAACGACTATTGAAGTAGAACCAGTAGCGCCTATTGAAGTAGAACCAGTAGCAACCATTGAAGTAAAACCAGTAGCAACTATTGTAACAGAACCAGTAACAACCTTGCCTGACACAGTTGTTGCAGAGCAGGGACTTGTTGAAAGTTACCTAGAAATAGAACAATGTGCAAAAGAGGATATCGTTGAACCTGTAGAAGAAGAGACTGATTCTCCTAAAACAAAGCGGTCGCATCTTCCTTTCAATGTAATGATGCTGAAGCAGGATAAACTGAAATGGGAAGAGAGTAAAAAAAGAAGGAAATTAGAGCAAAAGGAACCTGTCCAACTTGAGAAGCTTGTTGATATCCTCTCAGAAGATGATGTTCAATTGGAGCGGAAGGAAGAAAGTACTCTAATTGCATTTGAACAGCCAGAAGCAGTTGTTCCAAACGAAACAGTAGAAATAGTCACATCGGTTGAAAATGTTACAGACTCAGGATGGAAAACTGAAAATCGGACAGAAGAACCAATTCCGTACGGTCCTGGTTCATATGAATTTCCAAACTTTACCTTACTCGACCAACCTGTAATAGTTGAAATGGATACCGAGTGGATTTCCTATCAAGAGGAGCTTTTGAACCAAACCTTAATCAATTTTAATGTCGGTGCCAAGGTAGTTAATGTTACACAAGGGCCAGCGGTTACTCGTTTTGAAGTGCAGCCTGAACCAGGTGTGAAGGTGAACAAAATAACCAATTTGAGTGATGATATCAAATTAAGCCTGGCAGCAAGGGATATTCGCATCGAGGCTCCAATTCCAGGTAAGCATACGATTGGTATCGAGGTGCCAAATCAACAATCCCGTCCTGTGTTAATAAATGAAATTATTCAAAGCTCCGTATTTCGTGATTCAACATCACCATTAACCGCGGTATTAGGATTAGATATATCTGGAAAGCCAATTGTGACCGATTTAAATAAAATGCCTCATGGACTAATTGCAGGTGCTACTGGATCAGGAAAAAGTGTTTGTATTAATACTATCCTAGTTAGTTTATTATATAAAGCCAGCCCTGAGGATTTAAAGCTTCTGCTGATTGACCCGAAAATGGTTGAACTGGCACCATATAACCGTATTCCACATCTTGTGAGCCCTGTTATTACCGATGTAAAGGCTGCAACTGCTGCATTAAAATGGGCAGTTGATGAAATGGAAAGGCGCTATGAATTATTTGCCCATACTGGTGTCCGTAATATTAGCGGCTTTAATGACTTAGCAATGAAGCATAAGCGGTATTCTGATAAGCTCCCCTACATGGTAATAGTCATTGATGAGTTAGCCGATTTAATGATGATGTCACCAGCAGATGTTGAAGAAGCAATTTGTAGAATAGCACAAAAAGCAAGAGCATGCGGAATTCATTTAATTGTAGCAACGCAAAGACCTTCAGTGGATGTAATTACCGGTTTAATTAAAGCAAATATTCCGACCCGTATTGCCTTTTCAGTATCATCTCAGATCGATTCACGAACAATAATTGATATTGCTGGTGCCGAAAAATTACTTGGACGTGGTGATATGTTGTTCTTGGAAAATGGCTCATCCAAGCCTGTTCGACTTCAGGGAACGTATGTATCAGATGAGGAAATTGATTTAGTTGTTGCACATGTGAGAGAGCAACAAGCGCCTCAGTACTTGTTTGAACAAGAGGAACTGTTGAAAAAGGCACAAGTAACAGAAGATGAAGATGAACTTTTTTATGAAGCATGTGAATTTATTATCGAACAAGGCCTTGCATCAACATCAAGCCTGCAACGGCGTTTTAAAATTGGCTATAATCGGGCGGCAAGATTAATGGATATTCTCGAGACGAATGGTTTTATTACCAGTGCAAATGGAAGTAAGCCCCGGGAAGTATTAGTTACAGTAGCGGATTTGGAGTCCATCCAAGAAACTGGCACAAATATTTAATCTTTAGTATTCTTTGTTTACATGAACAAATAATATAATGAGCAGAGAACTTAAATAGTTTTTATCAACAAACAATGTTATAATACTTTATTATTGTTTTTATGAATATAGAATTTGTTCAAATTAGCAATTCAAGTTAGATGTCATATACTGTTTTACATATAGACGTTGGTTGGAGGTTCTTTATATGACTATTTACCATTTTGTAGGTATAAAGGGGTCAGGAATGAGTGCATTAGCACAAGTTCTGCATGATATGAAATTTGAGGTGCAAGGCTCCGATGTCGAAAAGCACTTTTTTACGCAACTGGCCCTTGAAGATTCAGGAATAAAAATCCTTCCCTTTCAGAAAGAAAATATTGAGCCGGGAATGACTATTATTGCAGGGAATGCTTTTCCTGATACACATGAAGAAATTCAAGAGGCCATGAAGCTAGGGCTTCCAATTGTACGTTACCATAGATTTTTGGGCGATTTTATGCAAAATTTTACTAGTGTGGCCGTTACTGGTGCACACGGTAAAACCTCAACAACTGGTTTGCTTGCCCATGTCATAAAAGGAGCTAAGCCTACATCCTTTTTAATTGGTGACGGTACAGGTAAAGGTGAACAAGACGCAAAATATTTTGTTTTTGAAGCATGCGAATATAGAAGACATTTTTTGTCCTATTTCCCTGACTATGCAATTATGACAAATATTGATTTCGACCATCCTGATTATTTTGCCAATATTGATGATGTTTTTTCAGCTTTTCAGGAAATGGCCATTCAAGTGAAGAAGGGCATTTTTGCCCATGGTGATGACGAACAATTGCAAAAAATCCAGGCTAAGGTTCCTGTCTTGTTTTACGGATTTGGTGAAGAAAATGATTATCAAGCCAAGAATCTGGTTAAGACAACAAGCGGCACTAGCTTCGATGTATTTATTCGTAACACCTTTTATGAGACGTTCACCATTCCTACATTTGGTGAACATAGCGTGTTAAATGCATTAGCAGTGATTGGTTTATGCCATTACGAAACGATTGATGTATCAATTGTTAAAGCGCAGCTTAGCTCTTTCCAAGGTGTAAAAAGAAGATTTTCAGAAAAAACAATCGGATCACAAATCCTAATTGATGATTATGCGCACCATCCAACAGAAATTAAAGCGACAATTGATGCAGCAAATCAAAAATATCCTGACCGTGAAATTGTTGCCGTGTTCCAACCGCATACATTTTCACGCACGCAAGCGTTCTTGGAAGACTTTGCTAAAAGTTTGAGGCTTGCAGATAAGACATACCTATGCGAAATTTTTGGATCTGTAAGAGAGAACCATGGTAAGTTGACGATTCAGGATTTGCAATCTAGAATTGAAGGTTCAGAAGTTCTCTTAGAAGAAAATACTGCTCTGCTTGAAAAACATAAGAACAGTGTGATTATTTTTATGGGTGCTGGAGATATTCAAAAATTCCAAGAGTCGTACGAAAAACAATTAACATTATAAAAAGAGGATGCCGGCAATATGCTGGCATCCTTGTTTTTATTTTGACTTAAATATCCCGCAAGTTGATTTCTGCTCTAGGACTATGCTGACTATTTTAAATTCTCGGGATTCAGACCTTCTAATTCAGTTATGACGAATAGACCGTCTTTGCGAATCAGGACCTCGTCAAAGTATATTTCTCCCCCACCATATTCTGGACGCTGAATATTTACCATATCCCAGTGAATATTAGAATTGTTACCATTATAGGCGTTATCATAGGCTTGTCCAGGGGTAAAGTGGAAGCTGCCCGCGATTTTTTCATCAAAAAGTATATCCTGCATTGGTGTTAAGATAAACGGGTTCACGCCAATCGCAAATTCCCCTACATAACGTGCCCCTTCATCTGTATCAAAAATTTTGTTGATGCGTTCAGAATCATTGGATTCTGCTTCCACTATTTTACCGTCTTTAAAAGTTAGCTTTACATTTTCAAAAGTAAATCCTTGGTAAGGTGATGGAGTATTGTATGTAACCACACCGTTGACAGAATCACGGACAGGAGCAGTGTAAACCTCACCATCAGGGATGTTTAAACGTCCTGCGCACTTAATGGCAGGAATGTCTTTAATCGAAAAGCTAAGGTCCGTTCCAGGACCTGTAATACGTACCTTGTCCGTACGATTCATTAATTCAGCGAGACTGTCCATTGCTTTGTCCATTTTACCGTAATCCAAATTACAAACATTAAAATAGAAATCTTCGAATGCTTCTGTGCTCATTTTTGCTAATTGAGCCATATTTGATGTTGGGTAGCGAAGAACAACCCACTTCGTTTTCGGCACTCGAATATCACGATGGACCTTTTTTCCTACCGTGTTGCCATGGATTTTCATTTTATCATCTGGTACATCGGCTTGTTCATTGATGTTTTCACCAGAACGAAGACCTATGTATGCATCCATTTTGCTCATAACATTTGCTTCAAAGTCTGCAATCATATTAAACTGCTCTTCTTGTGCACCCATAAGTAGGGAACGATCTACCTGATGATCTTTGATAGAAACAAAAGGATAAGCGCCCGCAAGATAGGCTTCTTTAACGAGGGCAGTAACCAGCTCGCGCTGTAGGCCAAAGTTTTCAATTAGTACCTTTTCTCCTTTTTGTAATTGAAGAGAATAATTGATTAAATTTTTTGCTAATGTGCCAATACGCGGATCTTTCATACAATAACGCCTCCCAAAAAATGTGAAAATACATTCTTATTGTACCCGATTGTAAGAGAAAGTTGATAAATATTCACTTTTGAACCTAAATGAATTGTAAACTATAGCAGGAAAATGAGACAATTGTCTTGAAATAAGTATAAAGAAATGATTCAAGGTTTAACACAACATTGGTTAGGTAATACATAATGGTAGTATAAAGGCGGAGGTTAAAGAGTAAATGGAAATAATATTATACTTAAGCGTCGCATTAATTGCAGTCGCGTTTGTGGTACTAGTCATTTATTTAGCTAAAACACTTAAGGCATTGCAGGGGACACTTACAAGCGTCTCAACAACATTGGTAGGATTAGAAAAACAGTTAGATGGCGTTACTAAAGAAACCACAGAACTCCTACAAAAAACTAATGCTCTAGCAGATGACATTCAAGATAAATCTGAAAGACTAACTAGTGTGGTCGATGCGGTTAAAGACGTTGGGTCAACAGTTAGTAAATTTAATGGAACACTAAAGAATTTAACCAGTTCCTTTGATATTCAAGTGGAGCAAAATAAAGAAAAGGTTTCTCAAATTGTCCAATGGAGTCAAGTAATCCTTGAACTAAAAGACAAGTGGACAGAAAGAAAGCAACCAAAAAGTGATGAACCCACAGAGAAAATCCAAAGAGTTCGATCAAGATAATATAATTTTTATAAGGAGGTCTACTAAATGAGTAAGGAATATGTATCTAAAGAAAATGGCCAGAGGCATAACGAGGATTCTACCAGTAGCTTTTTGTTAGGTGCCATAATTGGAGGAGTAATTGGTGCAGCTGCTGCAATGCTTTTAGCACCAAAATCCGGACAAGAAATTCGCAGCACCATTAATAATCAAGCAGAAACAATAAAAGAAAAGACTATCCAGCTAATGAACAAAAAGAAAGAGGCTGACGATCTTCTAGAGGAAGTAACCTATATCCCAATTGGATCTACTGAAGAGAAATTAGACAATAATAAAGCCGACACCCTAGACATCAATCAAAAACTAGAAGAAGCAAAAAAAGCATTCGAAGAAGAAGAAAAAAAAGTAACACTCTAAAAATAACGCTAGTATAAAAAAATACTGATTATTTGTAAGAGAAACGGTGAAGTGATAGAATTACTTCACCGTTTATATTTATTTGGAGGTAGGAAAATGTTAAATAAAATAGATACACTTGATCAACTAGAAGAATTACTAAATAAAGAAGAAAAGTTTTATTTGTTAAAGCATAGTTTAACTTGTCCGATTAGCCATGCAGCCTATCAGGAGTATCAGAAATTTGCTGATGAGAATCAAGACGTTCCTACTTATTACTTGGCAGTACAGGATTCCCGCTCATTATCAGATGCAATTGCGGAGAAATTCCAGATTAAGCATGAATCACCGCAAGCTATCCTATTTTCAAATGGAAATCCGCTTTGGAATGCCTCGCATTGGAAGATAACTAAACGTTCATTGGCTAGTACATTCACTGAAAATCAGTAGGAACTTCCTTTTAGACGCTTTAACACTTAAAAGCGTTCAACAACTAAAGAATAAAGGCGTGACAAAAAAATAGATATCCGCTATAATAAGCCTAACTATTTAAAATGTTTAAACAATTGACATGACAGTTATATGTAAACAATTATTTATGGAATATTTAGTGTGGTGAATGAAAGGACGGGAGATAAGGATATGAGTAAAACTGATTTAGATCAATTGAGAACACGTGTCGATGAATTAAACTTGGAACTATTGAGACTAATAAATGAACGTGCAGGACTAGTTCAAGAAATTGGAAAAGCAAAAGAAAATCAAGGTATATTCAGATACGACCCCGTCCGGGAGAGAGCAATGCTTGATATCATTAAAGAGCATAATGATGGTCCATTTGAAAATTCAACGATTGATCATATATTTAAGGAAATCTTTAAAGCTGGTTTAGATCTTCAAAAGGACGATCACAGTAAAGCATTGCTTGTTTCAAGGAAGAAGAAACCAGAAAATACGATTGTAACCCTAAAGGGTGAAGAAGTAGGCGATGGAAATCCTCACTTCGTATTTGGGCCTTGTGCAGTTGAATCCTATGAGCAAGTAGCTACCGTGGCAAAGGCAATGAAGGAAAAGGGTTTAAAACTTCTTCGTGGCGGAGCCTATAAACCTAGAACATCTCCGTATGATTTCCAAGGATTAGGTGTAGAAGGATTGAAAATTTTAAAGCGTGTTGCGGATGAATATAATATGGCAGTAATCAGTGAGATTGTTAATCCTGCTGACGTTGAAATGGCGATTGATTATATTGATGTCATCCAAATTGGTGCTCGTAATATGCAAAACTTCGAATTGTTAAAAGCAGCTGGTGCGGTTAATAAGCCAGTCTTGTTGAAACGAGGAATAGCTGCAACAATTGAAGAGTTTATAAATGCAGCAGAGTACATTATGGCACAAGGAAATGGTCAGATTATTCTTTGTGAACGAGGTATTAGAACGTATGAACGGGCAACAAGAAATACGCTAGATATTTCTGCAGTTCCGATTTTAAAACAAGAAACACATTTACCAGTATTTGTTGATGTTACGCACTCCACTGGCAGAAGAGATTTACTTCTCCCAGCTGCTAAAGCGGCACTTGCAATCGGTGCAGATGGTGTAATGGCCGAAGTGCATCCTGACCCAGCAGTTGCACTTTCAGACGCGCAACAGCAAATGGACCTTAAACAATTTGACACATTCTACAATCAACTGTTAGCATCAAACTACGTTCGAATTTAATATGGACAAAAGGCTTTGTTAAAGGTCATTGTATTTTTTTATAACATAGTTGATTGGAGCGGAAGGCACGAGACTCCTCGAAAATGCTATCGCATTTTCTTCGTGCGTGGGCAAATTCAAGGATGCTATTCAATGTCCTGCAGGAATAAGGGGCAGGGGAGACCCCACAGGCGCTATAGCGCCGAGGAGGCTCCCCGGACCTCCTGCGGAAAGCAAAGTGCCTGGAGCTCTGATCAACTGCTAAGTAAAAGAGCTTTACAGAAAAAACCTTCTGCCATTCAATGCAGAAGGTTTTTTTACGTTGATTTGTGAAAAATATAATAAATATATGGACAATTGCAATTGCGGCTTTAATATTATTGTCGTATGATTAAATACATAAACAAGATTGTATACTTTATCACAAATAAAACAAAGAAAAATGACTAGTTTTTCTTTGCTGATGTAAAATAAAGAAAATACGTATCGTTTTTAAGGAGTGTGTTAAAACGTGAATATAACAATATATGACGTTGCCCGTGAGGCTAATGTATCAATGGCAACTGTTTCACGTGTTGTGAATGGAAATCCAAATGTAAAACCGGTAACACGGAAAAAGGTTTTAGAAGTTATAGAAAGATTAGGTTATCGTCCGAATGCAGTTGCAAGGGGATTAGCTAGTAAAAAGACCACCACTGTTGGGGTGATCATCCCTGATATCTCAAATATCTTTTTTGCAGAATTAGCTCGTGGAATCGAAGATATTGCTACTATGTATAAGTACAATATAATTTTAAGCAACTCTGACCAAAATCATGATAAAGAATTACATCTGTTAAATACAATGCTGGGAAAACAAGTGGACGGGCTTGTATTTATGGGCGGTAATATTACCGAAGAGCTTGTGTCCGAGTTTGAAAAGTCACCAGTACCGATTGTTCTGGCTGGCTCAATTGAGGCATCGCAAACCATACCATCAGTAAATATAGATTATCAGCAGGCAGCGTATGAAGCAATTAAAGAGTTTGTTGAAAGAGGCCATCAACATATTGCCTTTGTCATTGGACCACTACATGAACCGAAAAATGCTGAAATGAGCTTAAAAGGGTATAAAAAAGCTTTAGAAGAAGCAAATATACCATTTAATGAAGAATTATTAATTGAAGGTGACTACACTTATGACTCTGGATTAGAGGCCTTTGATAAGTTATTAGAAGTCTCTAATAAGCCTACAGCTATCCTAGTGGGTGCTGATGAAATGGCACTAGGTGTTGTTCATGGTGCCGAAGATAAGGGTTATAGTATTCCTGAGGATTTTGAAGTAATCACATCTGACAATACAAGGCTCTCGTTAATGGTGCGCCCACAATTAACAACTATTGTTCAGCCTTTATACGATCTTGGTGCAGTAGCCATGCGTTTGCTTACTAAATTGATGACTAAAGAAGAAGTAGAAGAGCAAATTGTTGTTCTTCCACACCGTATCGAACATCGTCAATCAACGAAGTAACTTTGCATATTAAAAAGCAGTTCTAAAATACAAAAGTATTTAGAACTGCTTTTTTTATTAATTCATGCTTGAAACTAGCCTGTTGATTGGAGCTCCAATCACTTCGCTTTCCGCGGGCAGTCTGGGAGCCTCTTCTTCGCTTCGCTCCTGCGGGTTCTCCCGTGACTTGCTCTTCCCGCAGGACATTGAATAGGCTTCCTTGAATTTGCACCGCAACGTTCTTTCGATCAATGTAAGAAGGTCTCATTGACCGAGTAGTTGGAATCAAAAGGGGAATTTCCCACATGAGTTTACGATTAGTTTCCATCTCCTTACTAAAAATCATACAATAAACAAAGAATGACCCAAAAGCGTCGTCAGTTAAACGACCTTTTGAGTCAGCTTCTTTTTTACTTAATCCTCCATTGTCGAAAGGTCACCAGCAGGTAAGTTGAGTTCCCAAGCTTTTAAAACGCGTCTCATAATTTTTCCGCTTCTTGTTTTTGGTAGCTTATCACGGAAGTCAATTTCTCTTGGTGCAGCATGAGCTGAAAGTCCTTTTTTAACGAAAACTCTAATTTCTTCCTTAAGTTCGTCTGATGCCACATATCCATCTCTTAAGGCGATAAAGGCTTTGATAATTTCTCCGCGTACTGGGTCAGGCTTTCCGATTACACCCGCTTCTGCGATAGCTGGATGCTCCACAAGCTTACTTTCTACTTCAAAAGGTCCTACACGTTCGCCTGAGGTCATAATAACATCATCCACGCGTCCTTGGAACCAGAAATAGCCATCCTCATCCATATAGGCTGAGTCACCAGAAAAATACCATCCACTTGGCATAAAGTATGATTCATATTTCTCTGGGTTGTTCCATATGGTATGCATCATCGATGGCCATCCTTTTTTTATTGCGAGATTACCCATGCGATATGGTGGAAGGACCTGACCTTGGTCATCAACAATAGCGGCTTCAACACCTGGGATTGGTTTACCCATTGAACCAGGTTTAATCTCCATACAAGGATAATTACTTATTAATTGTGCACCTGTTTCTGTCATCCACCAGTTGTCATGAATTCTACGGTTAAAGACCTTTGCACCCCATTTTACCACTTCAGGGTTGAGGGGCTCGCCCACACTTAATACATGTCGAAGACTGCTAAGATTATATTTTTTTACAAGTTCGTCTCCAGCTCCCATTAGCATCCTGAAGGCTGTTGGGGCACTGTACCAAACAGTAACGCCGAAGTCCTCAATCATACTGTACCAATTTTCAGGGCTAAAACGGCCTCCAATAATAACGTTGGATGTACCTGTTAACCATGGGCCAAAAATACCGTAAGATGTTCCTGTAACCCAGCCAGGGTCCGCAGTACACCAATAAACATCATCCTCTTTTAGATCCAACACCCATTTGGCTGTCTGATACTGTTGAATCATTGCATTATGAACATGCAACACTCCTTTAGGTTTGCCAGTTGATCCTGAAGTATAGTGTAGGATTAATCCGTCCGTTCGGTCAACCCATTCAATTTGCAACTCTTTACTAGCCTCTTTAAATCTTTTTAGAAAGTCGATATATGGACCTTGTTCTTGAATATCAGTGCCAATGAGGAATATATGCTTTAATTCAGGTAATTCATTAACAGGGACGCGTTCTAATAATTCAGGTGTCGTAACTAGTACCTTTGCCCCGCTATTTTCTAAGCGGTCCTTCACCGCACCTTCCATGAAGGCTTCAAATAATGGACCAACAATCGCTCCAAGCTTGACTGCGCCTAGTACGGTAAAATAAAGTTCAGGAGACCTAGGCATAAAAATGAAAACTCGATCACCCTTCTCTACATCGCCATAGGTTTTTAAGACATTCCCAGCTTGGTTTGAAAGCTCTTTCATTTCTTTGAAGGTGTACTTTTCATTTCTTGAGTTATCACGGTAATAAAGGGCAATTTTATTTTTCCGATAGGTTTTTACATGACGATCAATTGCCTCATATGCCATATTCACTAGACCAGTTTCATGCCATGTAAATTCTTTTTCAGTGTCTTTCCAATCAAAACTTTTGTACGTTTCTTCATAATTTGATAAATTATGCTCCCCTTGCATAACTGGTAGTATTTCCGTTCTCATCGATTTTCCCCCTCCTGGCTCATATGAGCTAATTATAGTACAAATAGTAACTATTCTCAATTTTAAAATAATTTTTAATAAATAGCATATAGAAACTACTTTTTAATAAAACAGAAAATTTTGTGAAGACGCAAAATTTTATGAAAATTTATGTATAATAGTATTAATACTTAATGATTTACAAGGTGGTGAAGGAATGGCACACAAAAAGACATACAATGCAAAAGAATTAAAAACTCCACATGGGGACTTAATTATTGAGGGCCCCATTTCTTCAGATAAAATAGCAAGTTATGCATTCCATGAGCATCTGACAGCCTTTCGACCTCCAGAACAACAACACCAAGCCCTTATAGGGATCGCGGATTTAGAAGAAGGTAGAATAATTATTGCTAGATATCGCGATACCATTGTCGGTTATGTTACCTATTTATTTCCGGATCCACTAGAACGCTGGTCTGAAGATAGGATGGATAATTTAATAGAATTAGGTGCAATTGAGGTGATTCCTCAATTTAGGGGAAGTTCGGTCGGGAAAAACCTGTTAGTTGTATCAATGATGGATGACGCAATGGAAGATTATCTTATTATTACAACAGAATATTATTGGCATTGGGACTTGAAAGGGACGGGTTTAAACGTTTGGGAATATCGGAAAATTATGGAGAAAATGATGAATGCAGGCGGACTGGAATGGTATGCAACTGATGACCCCGAAATATGTTCCCACCCAGCTAACTGCCTTATGGCAAGGATAGGGAAGCGAGTAGATATGGAAACAGTACAACGATTTGACCGGCTACGATTTATGAACCGGTTTATGTACTGATAAATTTCACACTTGAGATTTACTAGAAATTGAGGGGGGTTATATCTGATGAAAGTAGAAGAAATTATGAAGACAGAGGTTATAACATTAGCACCAACAGATTCAATTGCAGACGCTATGAATGTTATGGAAAAAAGAAATATTCGACACATACCTGTTATTGATCATGATAACCAACTTGTTGGAATTGTGACATTATCTGATATTAGAGATGCGGCACCTTCAATTTTTCGGGCGAATGATCATCTTGAAGATTTACAAAAGCCTATTAAAACAATAATGAAAAAAGATGTCATCACTGGGCATCCACTGGATTTTGTTGAAGAAATTGCAGCTGTATTTTATGAACACAAAATCGGCTGTTTACCAATTACTAATAACAGGAAACTGGTTGGGATTGTAACGGAAACGGATATGTTAATGACCTTAATAGAATTGACGGGTGCCCATCAGCCGGGGTCGCAAATTGAGGTAAGGGTTCCAAATCTTGCGGGTAAGCTTAGTGACATTACTAGTATTATAAAAAACAGGAAAGCTAATATACTAAGTGTCCTAGTATACCCTGATAAAAAGGATAGCCAATTTAAGATCCTTGTTATTAGGGTTCAAACGATGAATCCTGTTTTCTTGATTCAAGACCTTAAAATAGCTGGTTATCATGTGCTATGGCCAAATATGCCAGGTGTTTCCCAATGATGGACCATTGTTCCTTTATCTATTCAGAGGAGCTTCTTAAATATAAATTTAGCAGTCAGCATCCTTTTAATCAATTTCGGCTTAAACTAACTGTCGATTTGTTAGAAAAAATTAATGCTTTAAATATCAAACACTTTGTACCGCCTAGAATGGCCACAGATGAAGAACTTAGTCTTGTGCATGATCCTAGTTATATCGATGCAGTTAAGATGGCTGGATATGGGCAGCTCCCAGTTGAAGTTGCAGAAAACTACGGAATCGGAACGGAGGATACTCCTATGTTTCCTAACATGCATGAGGCAAGCGCTTTATTGGTTGGTGGAACATTAACGGCAGTTGATGAAGTGATGACCGGACGAGCACTCCATGCACTTCACCTTGGTGGAGGGTTACATCATGGCTTTCGTGGGAAAGCATCAGGATTTTGTATTTATAATGATAGTTCTGTAGCTATTAAATATCTCCAAGAAAAATACAATGCACGTGTTCTATATGTTGATACAGATGCCCACCATGGAGACGG
>JAQSXG010000316.1 GCA_029256785.1 Neobacillus sp. | reverse complement strand
AATGGGAACGTACGGGAGAATCTAAACTTCTTCAGCAAAGCAAAAAAATGTAAAAATTGAGCATTCATATCAAGAATGAAAAAGTAGAAGAGTTATTATTCAGATCGAGGTGAAATTGGAATTATGGAATTTAAAAGATTTTTGGATGTTCAAGAAAACTGTGTCCTTCCATTTTGTGCTCAAACAACGGATTTAGCACCTTTATTTGTGGCTGAAGCTTACGACAATGTAGAAAAGAAAATAAAACAAGTTCGTCTGGAAAGTTATCGTGGAAGATGGGTGATCTTATTTTTCTATGCAAGTGATTTCACTTTTGTTTGACCGACAGAGTTGGCAGCGGTCGCTGCTATTTATGATCAACTGAAGTTTCTGAATACAGAAGTCCTTGCAATAAGTACAGACAGTGTATATTCTCATAAAATTTTTACTGAGGTTTCTCCTTCTGCGTCAAAAGTGACCTTTCCACTTTTAAGTGACCGAACACATAAAATTAGTAAAGCATTCAGAGTGTTAAACGAGAAAACGGGAGCTACATTCAGGGCAACCATCATTATAGATCCAGAAGGAACGATTGTTACAAAATTTCTAAACCCCTTAGAAGTCGGTCGAAATGTTTATGAAATTTTAAGAGTAATTCAAGGCATACAATATAGTAGAAGCACTGGAGAAGGTGTTCCTGCTAATTGGGTCCCAGGGCAACCTGGAATTATTAGGGATCCTAAGTATATTGGTAGAATTTAGGGGATGATAAAATTTGATTCCTAGATTAAACAAAGAATTGAAAAGTCGTTGTTTAACTAGAAATGAGTAGTTGAGTTATTATTATACATTTTTCGTTCTACGACCATCGGTTGCGATTCTTACAAAGGATCGCTTTTTCTATTCACATAAAAAAAGCCACTAGGGATCGGGGAAGTCAAGATATCGTCTCTTTTGTGGTTTAAAGAGGATATAACAGGATAAATTAAAAGAAAAACCTAAACTAAGGAGGAGGAAGCAATGAGTAGTGGAAAAGAAATAGAAAGAGAAAATATACCAACACTCGATTCGAGGTATATTCAGCAGCATTTAGCAAATGAAAGAACGTTTTTAGCTTGGATTAGGACTGCTATTGCAATCATTGGAGTGGGTTTCTTAGATCGAATTTACATTTTAATATGAAAGAAAGTCTTTCTCCTGTTGGAGATTTACTTGCAAATATAATAGGAATTGCTTCAGTTTGTATCGGAATCATTACAATCATTATGGCAACCGTTGTTTATCTAATAAAAATCAATACGATTAATAACCAAATATATACAGCATCCAAGAAATATATTATTTCCCTAAGTGTATTTATAATTGTTATTGCCTTATTATTTGGTTCATATTTCTAACTGATATAATATAAAGTTTCATATGCTATAGCGGAGTTAATTAATAGGTCTCCACAATAATTATGAAGGAATGTGAACAAATGAAATAGAGCCTTTACATTATTTTTTTGCGGTTTATAATACCCGTATATGTATAAACATAGTGGGTAAGATTAAATTTAATAATAAATATAGTTTATATACAAGATACTCCATTTGGAGGAGATTTTATCATGACTAAGAAAAAAATTAAGACTGTTAAAGAAGTTAGGTATGGCTAAAAGTAAATAAAGAGGCTGACGATTAGTTTTAAGTCGCAGCCTTTTGTGATACATCTATCTTTAATTAAAACTTCGGTTTAAGAAGGATTTAGTACGTTCATGTTTTGGATTTCCAAATAGCTCTGATGGGTGGCTGGATTCAATGATTTCACCGTTGTCCATGAACATTACACGGTTAGCAACCTCCTTAGCAAAACCCATCTCATGCGTCACAACAATCATGGTCATGTGTTCCTCCGCCAACTGTTTCATTACTTGCAATACTTCACCTGTCAGCTCTGGATCCAATGCTGAGGTTGGCTCATCAAACAACAAAATTTCAGGGTTCATCATAAGTGCTCTAGCGATGGCAACTCTTTGTTTTTGACCCCCAGAAAGCTGTGTAGGATATGCGGACATATGACTAGTGAGCCCAATTTTAGCTAGGAGGTCATTGCTCCGTATTTGTAAATCAACTAGGGATTCCTTTTTTATCAACCTTGGGGCTAACTCTAAATTTTCCTTCACTGTTAGATGAGGAAACAAATTAAAATGCTGAAAAACCATGCCCATCTTACTTGTGATTTGTTTTATTTCTTGCTGTTTAGGGTAGTTTCCTTCCCTTACCAAATGTTGGCCGGACACAATGATACTTCCACCGTCTATTTTTTCTAAATGGACAAGACTGCGAAGCATCGTACTTTTTCCTGAACCGGAGGGGCCGATTACTGCAACCACATCATTTTTATTTATATCAAAGGTGATTTTTTTTAGAACATCTAACTTGCCGAAAGACTTTTTCAAGTTGGATACTTCAATAATTGCCACATCTACCACTCCTTTATTCGAACTTGAACCGTTTTTCGAGCCATTTAAAGAACAACGTTAAAACAAGCGTAATGATTAAATAGATAATACCAGCGACGAAAAACGGGACTATCGTAAAGTCACGATTAACAGCAGTCTGGGCAAAGTGTAATAATTCTGGCACTGCTACAGCATAGAGAAGTGCAGTATCCTTAACCAATGTTACTGATTCATTCGCAACTGAGGGTAGGGCGATGCGGAACATTTGCGGAAGAATAATCCTGGTAAGTGTCTGCCACTTATTAAAACCAAGAACTTGTGAGGCTTCATATTGTCCTTTATCAATTGCGAGTAACCCACCACGGAAAATTTCCGCGAAATAAGCGGCATAGTTTAGGATAAATCCCAAACAAGCAGCTACAAATCGGTCCAGAACTAAATATTCACCAACGACTGGAAGCATCGGTAGGCCAAAACATATAAACAGCAATTGCAATAATAGCGGTGTTCCACGCATGACATAAATATAAGTATGAGCAATCCAAGATAAAGGCTTAATACTGCTATTCACTGCCAAGGTTAACAGGAAGCCAAGTGGAATAGAAACCACAATGGCTATTACAAACAACAGGACGGTCATTTGAGCTCCTTCAAGCATGGGTCCCACTATTGAAATAATATAATCTATAGACATTTAGGGTTCCTCCAAAAGCAAAACAGGGTTTCCAAGTGGAAATCCTGTTTGCTTATATTTGCTTTTAGTTTAATACTTTATTTTCACCAAACCAGTTTTCTGATATGTCCCCGGCAGTGCCGTCCTCAGAAAGTTCATCGAGAGCTTTTTGAAGCTTCTTAAGTAATTCCTCATTACCTTTTTTAACACCGATTCCATATTCTTCAGGTGTAAGAGACTCATTTAGCACTTTAAAGGTTTCCTTCTCTTTTGTCATGTAATAATTGATAACAATTTCATCAATCACAACAGCATCAAGTCGACCGCTCTTTAGGTCAGTTAAGGCTTGAACATTATCGGAAAACTCTGTAACTGTTTTGATCTTTTCTTTAATTGGTGCAGCATTCAAGGCATCAGATGCAGAAGAAAGAGATTGTAAACCCACCACTTTTCCTTCTAAATCCTCAAACTTCGTAAGTTTTGAATCAGCCATAGTAACAACCACTTGAGCATTTTTTAAATAAGGCTTTGTAAAAAGAACTTTTTCTTTACGTTCATCTGTAATAGTGTAACCGTTCCAAATAAGGTCAATACGACCGCTGCTCAACTCTGCTTCTTTTGTTTTCCAGTCAATTGGCTGGAATTTAACTTCTTTACCCATTTTTTTTGCAGCTGCTTTAGCATAGTCAATGTCAAAACCAACTATTTCATTGTTCTCATCTCTAAATCCCATCGGAGCAAATTTATCATCAATGCCAATTACAAGCGTGTTTTCTTCTTTTGCTGTCGACGAATTAGAGGAGCATCCTGTAATAATAGAAAAGATTGCTGCAATTACTAGACTCATAGTTGCAAAACGTTTCATAATAAATGACCACCTTTATTTTGATTAAAAATTTACTTTAGTACGTTACCATATTAGAACACTAATATAGTATAACGCTTTAAGGTTTCAAAGAACAATAGTCTATTAAAAAGAAATTAAATTCAAAATATTATAACAAAACTTTGACTGTTTCTCTTATTAATGATCAATCGAAGAGAGAGCCTCTAAACTGTGCAATTTTTTAACATTATCATATGGAATTTGAAAGTTATGAAGGAATTGTGAACAAATAAAATAGAGTCTTTACATTATTTTTTTGTGGTTTATAATACCCATATAGGTATAAACCTTGGGGGGTATATCTTGTGGTGAAAATTAATGATGAATATAGTTTATATACGAAGATACCCAAATATGGAGGGAATTTATTATGACGAAGAAAATTATCATTGTTGGTGGAGTTGCTGGTGGAGCGACAGCTGCAGCAAGATTAAGAAGAATTAGTGAAGATGTTGAAATTGTTCTAGTTGAACGTGGCGAGCATATTTCTTTTGCAAACTGCGGATTACCTTACTATATTGGCGAAACCATCAAGGATCGAAGTAAGTTGTTAGTACAAACCGTAAGAGGTATGTCAGATCGATTTAACCTTGATATTCGCAACTTAAGTGAAGTTTTGAGCATAAATCCAGAAAATAAAAATGTTACGATAAAAAATCTGCAAAACGGCGAAGTTTATGAGGAGTCTTATGACAAGTTATTATTATCTCCTGGAGCTAGACCAATAGTCCCTCCTATTCCAGGGTTAGTGGAAAATAAATCATTATTTACATTAAGAAATATTCCTGATACGGATAAAATCAAAAACCATGTGGATCACAATGATCCTAAAAAAGCTGTGATTGTCGGTGGTGGATTTATTGGAATCGAAATGGCTGAAAACCTAGCTGATAGAGGCATGGAAGTGACACTTATAGAAATGGCCAATCAAATTATGGCACCAATCGATTATGAAATGGCTACTATCTTACACACTCACTTAAAAGAAAAAGGGGTTCAGTTGGTCCTAGAGAACGGTGTTCAATCCTTTGCTGATCAAGGCAATAAGGTTATCCTATCGGATGGCACGGAAATCCAAACAGATATGACCATTCTTTCCATTGGTGTTAGACCAGAAAATGAACTTGCTAAGACAGCAGGACTGGAATTAGGAGAGCGTGGAGGGATCGTTGTGAATGAACTCCTTCAAACTTCTAATGAAGATATATATGCCGTCGGGGATGCTGTCGAAGTGGTCGATTATATTAGTGGGACAAAGGCTATGATTCCACTTGCCGGACCTGCCAATCGACAAGGACGTATAGCGGCAAATAATATGATGGGTAAAAAAGAGAAGTATCAAGGAACATTAGGTACTTCTATTGCAAAGGTGTTTGATTTAACGGTGGCGGCTACAGGAAACAATGAGAAAACATTAAAGCGTTTAGGTGTTTCCTATGAAGTTGTCCATATTCATCCAAGTTCTCATGCTGGATATTATCCTGGAGCAGCTCCAATTTCACTAAAATTAATTTTTAGTAAAGAAACTGGAAAAATCTTCGGTGCTCAGGCAGTAGGTTCAGACGGTGTTGACAAACGAATGGACGTTATTGCAACAGCTATTAAGGGTGGATTAACGGTGGAAGATTTAACGAATTTAGAATTATCTTATGCACCGCCATTTTCTTCAGCAAAAGATCCTGTAAATATGGCAGGTTATGTGGCAACGAATATCATGGACGGTGAATTAGAACATGTCCAATGGCATGAGGTTGATCAAATTGTTTCAGAAGGTGGACTTTTACTTGATGTTCGCGAACCAGTAGAGCGTGAATTTGGTTATATTGAAGGTTCAGTTAATATCTCCCTAAACGACCTAAGAAATAAATTAACTGA
>JAQSXG010000315.1 GCA_029256785.1 Neobacillus sp. | reverse complement strand
AAGTGTGAAGACAAGGCTTGGTTACACTGATGTAGACGAATGGCACGACTGGCTAACACACATATTGAAACAAGACATTGCTAATCTTACCATTCATCTGCGTACAAGAAAGGAAATGAGCAAAGTAGATGCCCATTGGGAACTCATCCCGGAGATTAAGAAACTTCGTGACCAGTTGGCACCAGATATACTTTTGACGATTAATGGCGATGTCCCTGATCGGCAAACCGGCTTGAAGCTTGCTGATCAATATGGTGTGGATGGGATCATGATTGGGCGTGGTATTTTTACAAATCCTTTTGCCTTTGAAAAGGAACCGAAAGATCATAGTAGTAAGGAACTGCTTGATCTCTTGAGGTTGCATCTGGATCTCCATGATCAATATTCGGAAGAATTAGAGCTACGTCCGTTTACAGCTCTTCATCGCTTTTTTAAGATCTATGTCCGTAGTTTTCGAGGGGCAAGTGAATTAAGAAATCAATTGATGAGCACAAAGTCAACAAATGAAGTGCGTGCATTGCTTGATAACTTTGTTCAGCGTCAAGACCAAGATGATCTGGGGCCGCAATCTGAACTATGATCAAATTGGCGGCATCAAATAACTAATCCAAAATATCCATTGAATCTGCTGTTCTTTTTACAAATCATTTTCAATGGCTATTGAAGTTTTAAATCAGGAAGTTTTTGGATTAAATGCCATGGGAGATACTTTAAAATAGGGTTTACAGCGCAATTACTTCTAGAATTAAATTTCTATGAAATCTATCTACTTTTCTCATATTCATCTAAAGCCCGTTCTATTTGCGCAATCTCTTCACTTCCATTTGTAGCAAAACGCAGTAAAGGGATACCGTAAAGATTTAAAATATGATCCTTCATTCGATCACGTGCGTATTGCAATGTACCCGATTTGTGATAGTGGAATCCATCTACTTCGATTGCAAGGACAGGCCTTTTGCTAATTTGGTTATAGATCAAAAAATCTAAGTGGGTAGCCTTGTTCATAGCATAGCAACATTCGTCATCATTCAAACGTTTCGGATCTCTAATCAACATATTAAGCGGTTGATGACAAATGAGATTTAACGAAAGTTGAGAACGGTCATTCAGTATATCTACAATTGCCCAGTACATCAGGTTTTCTGAATCATAAGCAGATACACGTGAATGTTTTTTTAGAAATGCGATTCTCGCAGTTGTATACTGCCGATAAAGAAGATCGAAAACCGAGTAGATTTCACTATCAACAACCTGAAAGTTGTTGTATTCGATATAGTCGATTAAATCGCCAATATTACTGTCTGCGGGCTGATCATTACCTGATACAACAAGACAAAGTCTCTGTTTGGCACGAGAAACAGCCACGTTCAGGAGATAAGGATTATCTGAAAAATCCGTGACTACATCATCCACTGTGGTCAGTATGATCGTTTCTTTTTCCCGCCCCTGAAATTTATGAACGGTATGGACTTCAATTTTATCCGTCTTTAATTGTTGGGCAATCGCATCCACTTGATTCTTGTAGGGTGCAATTATTCCGACTTCTTCCGGCTTGGCATCATTCAGCATTGGAAGTGCTTCCCGAATGGTCACAT
Organism: Neobacillus sp.; assembly: GCA_029256785.1. GTDB lineage: Bacteria > Bacillota > Bacilli > Bacillales > Cytobacillaceae > Neobacillus. The sequence goes on along the minus strand of JAQSXG010000315.1, from coordinate 4,268 downwards.
CGATCTGACGTTGATTGATATGATCTCTCCGATGATTACCGACGACTGTCTTAATGACGGATAGTGTGTCCTCTTCATCTTGACCTTCCTTCATAATAATCAGCTCATTGTTATAAAATTTCTGATTGCAAAAACCAATAATCTTAGGATGACAACGATAATGCTCTTGCAGTAACTGCTGTGGTACATCTGTAAGAATGCTGCATATAGATTTTAGAAAGCTATTCTCAGAAAAGGAGTAGCCCTTTGGCAAGTTGCAGGCATTAAAGATAGCGTCACTACGCCTTTTTAAGTCATCTTTAACCACATTAGGTAGCTGCTTCAAGTCGCCTACGATAACCGCATTTCTGGCACAAGACAGCGCCAAAGCACCGGTAGCTATGTCGACTTGTGATGCTTCATCCATAATGACATAATCATAGGTCATACCCTTTAAACAACTACGTGAAGAAAAAGTGGTACTTAGGATGACGGGATATTCTTCAGCAACATCGTTAGAACACTTCCACAGGTCATCATCCGTGAAGGACACACGCTCAGATTTGTTCCCATACCGTTCAAATAATTTTGCCTTTAGATAGTCCATAGACCAGTTTGTGAGCTCGTCCATTTTTCTTTTAGCATTAGTGTCATCAAGATCATTTTCCAAACTAGTAATTTCACTTTTTAATTCTGAACGCTTGGCTTGATAAAATAGATTCTGTAAAAGTGTAATAATGGTCGTCAGGTTATTTTTATAAAACTTCCAATTCGAGATGCCGTAGACAAAAGCACTTTTGATTTTGAACCAAAATGAGATGGCACGATCCCTTTCGGAGAACTCGTTACATTCCTGCCAAAGGTGCATAAGTGTTTCCGGATTAAGGTCACGTCGAGGCTTTATATCTGAGCATACAAGACCGGTTTCATTGCAATACTGTTCGAAATACTTGATTTCCAGTAACAAGGAGTTCAGCTCAAGACGAGATTGGGCAAGTCGTTTCTGTTTGTCAAACGTTTTGGTGAGTTCTTCGACGTGACCTGTGATTCTTTCTCGTAGTCTAACTTGTTTGTCGGTACTCATCTCCCAGCTAGATAAATCTGGATAATGACCCGTTTGTCCTTGAATAAACGCCTCTTTATTCGTTGATTTCCCCAATTGGGCTATTAGAAAATCCATAGTGTATTTTGGTGAGGCTAGCTTTTCCAGTATATTTTCTGTAGCTGAATTGTTATTAGAAACGATCAACATTGTTTTTCTATTAACAAGCAGGTTTGCAACGATGTTCAGAATCGTCTGTGTTTTGCCTGTACCAGGAGGACCTTGTATCACACTTACCTGATTGCATAGTGCATTTTTTACGGCTTCAAACTGACTTTTATTTATACCAAATGGAAATATAAAATTTTGTTTATTGTATGTACGTGCTATATGTTGCGTCGGGTTTAGATAAATCGCCATTGCGGTTTCAGAATCCACAAAATCAAGCTTGTCATATTGCTTCTGTAGAAGGATTTCTCCATCTTCATTTTTGAGTTCATTAATGTCCGCCAATTGGCGCAAATAACTTAGACAATTCTGAGCTTGGCTTTCACTAAGACATGATTTTACAATTTTTAAATCAAGTTCATTGTAAGTTCTTGCACTACCATTTGAGAAACAGATGTGCCAATAATCTCCAACTTTTGCGTGAAAGACAAAGATGTTTTGAATATTAAAAAGTTCATGGTCATTATGAATTATATGTATCAAAGAGGGGTTCAACGGCTCTGGATTTCTTGTCCAGTCGATGGATTGATAGTTATGCGAATAGATCTTATTGTTTCGGAAAGTTATATCGTATTTTTTTGTTTCTAAATTATATTTGCAGAACTTTACATCGGAAGTAATATCTTCCCCATTCTTTAAAATCAAGTGTTTGCTTTTGTCCATGTAATGACCTCCGGAAAATAGTAGATAAATAGAAATACATGCCACTTTTCACAAAGCAGTTGTCAGCGGCACACTATGTCTTTCTTCAACTGATTATCAAAGACTGACTTTATGTAATCCTGTTTTTATGTACGCAGTTCTGTGGTAAAGATAAGAATCGCTCCCATGAATGACACTTCTGTCTGTGTTGTGTAGCAACTCGATGTAGAAATCATTTGGAGGTTTTATATTTCCTTGCTGATATACTTTATTTTGCATTTTTTGTTAAATAATAGAATATCTCAAAATTCTAGGTTTAATTTTACTCTAAAATTTTTCATTATTAAACCTCTCTCTGTGAACTAACTGCCCCTCTGAAAATGGATCATTTAACAAATTCTCTGCGTTGAGACTGTTGCTACTTCTTAATCAGAATTTGTTCAAATGCACTATTGCTCAAAACCACGCCCCCGTTTTCTCTGACTATCACGGCCTTTGTTTCGCACTGGTAACATGTATATTGAACGGCTGTCGTCAAAACGTTCACTTATGTAGGTGTACGGATTTACGGCAGTACGGTGAATAAACAACTTGCTACATTAGAAAAAGAGATCGGTGCAGAGAATAAGAAAAAAAGCTGGTGGATATTCTTCTGGAAGGAACCATTGATTTTTCATCTTTTTGAAAAATTGGAGGTTTCTATTTTTTTCTTCTCTCGTTGTTAATTTATTGGATTTTTTAGAGAAATTAATAGAATATTGTAGAAATATATCCTTAAATACTCTAATGGAGGTAGAGAATGCCATTCTCTGAAAAAATAAAACTTGAAGCAAAAAGAAAATCAGCTTTTAGATGTGTAATTTGCAGAAAACCTTTTGTTGAAGTACACCATATTCTTCCACAGATAGAAGGAGGACCAGACACGCTAGATAATGCCGCACCTTTATGTGCTTCTTGTCATGACTTATATGGGGGTAACCCAGAAAAACGGAAACAGATAAGGCAAATGAGAGATTATTGGTTCCAGATGGTAGAAGAAAAAAGCGCTACTATGGAAAGCTTATTGCATGTTTTTGAAGAAGCTATTAATGATATTTTTAAAACAAATAAGGAAGTAGCACTCTACCATGTAGTGTATGAATACGAAAAATTCGAAGAAGCTGCCCAAATGATTTTTGAATTGGTAAGGAATGCACAGCAAAATTGTCCTAATACAAATAGAACATTATATTTAGATATCGATGGCCATAAAAATAAAGCCGGCGGATTCGATAGTGATATGTTCGAACTCCAAAAAGATTTTATATTAGGTTTGTTGATGCCATATTTGCATAAAGTCTACATGCCTATTTGTGCTGTAGAGAACCCAAAATTTCAAAAAAATAACGTACCTGAAGAAATTAACATTATTGATGCTAGTACTTAAATGAAAATAATAGGTGGGATTAAATAAATGGCCACTTGGTGGGGGAAAACAGATATACTTTCGAGATATATTGATCTTGATGATATAGAATTAATCGGAAGCCCATGGATAACCGTGGGTGTTCCGTATAATTCGCAAGTAAGTTTTATAAAAAATGTTTACACTGGTGCATGTGCGTATAGGCTTGGTTTAAGTTCTATTGATTATACATATAAAAAGTATGTTAAAGATCAAAATATCATTAAGTCCACTAATGATTTTGATGCCAAAATATTAGAGGTAACTTCTTCACTAAAACGGGGAATTATTGATGTTCTTGAGTATCTTATGAGTATTGAAAAACCAGATATTCCTTGCTTATTTGCTGCTGGTGCTGCATATGTGCGCCTGCAGAATACATTTAAAGGTGCGGTACTATGCTTAAGAACAGGTCTGCATTTTGAAACACTTGCGATGGAAAGGATAATACTTGAACAATTAGCATGGATATATAAAGTACATAATTACAATGGGGATTATTTTAAGATACTTCCTAATAAGTGTATTAGTGACTTAAAACAATTAATTCCTTCAGTTGGCATTGCATATGGGATATTAAGTGATAAATTACACATTAAGCCAATATCAACACTTGATTATATTTCAACAAAAAATGTAGTTTTAAGGGATAATAGACAAATAATACAAAATGCATATTTGCTACTGAAGATTTACGATATGTTCTGTATTGTTGGAGAGTTTATTTATGCTGACTTGTTAAAAAACCATAGGTATATAAAAAAAGATCATACTGGGAAATATGCGCCTTGCGAACAAAGAGTGAGTCTTGAAGTAATAAGTAAGCTTCATTCCATTCTTAAGGAACTTGAAAGAACCGATTCTGATAAATAAAGAATAAATAGTTTTTGGGGCGAATAGTAATATATTTTTGAACCTAAATTTCAGAAATGC
>JAQSXG010000314.1 GCA_029256785.1 Neobacillus sp. | reverse complement strand
CTCTTTACAAAACAACCGTTTTTGCATATAATTTTCTTTGTGCCATACAACGCCAGCTTAGCTCAGTTGGTAGAGCAACGCACTCGTAACGCGTAGGTCGTAGGTTCGATCCCTATAGCTGGCATAATCGAAAAAAGTTGTCACATCAAGGATTACCTGAGATGTTGATGACTTTTTTTTTGCTCTTTTTTCCGTTCGTGGGCAGAATCGTGGGCAGAGATTGTATTTTATAGCCAATAGTTACTCTAAGCCTAAATGTGCTGCATGGTAGTTTTCTCCAGTATCTTTCTCAATAGATAGATTATTTTTACATCTTCTTAGATTTGATACAAAAGAAGTCTATCGGTTTTAAATTTTTACGATCCACGTATGGTTTCACTATAGCCATGATTGTCACTCCTTTTCGTTTAATTTTTACGAACGTTTGTTCTCTTTGTAAAGCGAACATAGTCTTAAAGTACTTGATTCTTAAAATTATGTATGACTGGAAATACCAAGCAGGTTTTAATAAAAACTGATAACTTGAATTTAGAGAGAATGAAATCCGTTTTCTTAACCTATTCCAACACAACTGACAGTAAATTAACTGTAGAGTATAAAGATAAAGGAATCAACTATGTTCCTTATACGATTCCAAAAGGAAATGGCGACAAGGAACATAAGCCAGCCTACGTCGATTTTGGAGGAATTTCATCCGCAACTGAATATCCGAGAGAAGCATTTGAGCTATTGGAATTCATGAGTTGGGGAAGTGAATGCTGGGATGCTCGAATGTAATTCTACAATCAAGAAGCAGAAGCTAACCCTAACTATTTACCACTGATTCTTCCACTGACTAATGAGCAAAATATTTGGATGCAATTTATGCCCTCCTGCCTCAAAAACAATATTACTGTGACTTCTTGCAGCATGCTAGGGAACCGATTCCGACAGGCGGTCGTGTACTGCCAGGGTTTGAAACATGGATTTCCGAGGTATACTTTGATGGCGAATTTGGAAATGTAGAGCAAGCTGTGATCGAGGGAACTGTCAATGCTCATGATGTAGCGCCTGAATTAACATTTTAGGTTTTTTCTAGGAAAAAGTTATGTTATATAAATTTTGTAATTAAATAGCGTGATGGAGAATGCTGGATCTAAAAAACAGCCTGCTTGATTAGATAGTAGTGATAGGTGCTTCTGATCAAAAGAATATAAGATTATATGTGTTTGACAACAAATCTTTTCTTATAACATTAAGAACGTTTCACTCTAGTTTCTTCGGCTAGAAAGAGACGTTCTTTTGTTTTTTTGCTAAAGCAGCAAGCTAAGTAGAGAAGGTTAAAATAACAAGTACAATCAAATTTTATCCGAATCGAGTAGGTCTACACCTTTAGGATGTTTGATGCAACAAATCAATAACGTTTATTTTTGTCTTTAAGAATGATTAATATTTTTCAATGTGTTTTTTATTGACCAAAAATTCAAAAATTCGTTGACAACGCTTACAAGAAGATGTTAAAGTTTACCCATCAAGAATAAACCGGTTTAGTTGGAGGTGAGGTCCTCCTTAAATTTTTTTATTAATTGATAAACCGGTTTAGTAAATAGGAGGTACGGTAGTGTACAAAAAAGAATTTAGCGTTGCTCCAGATGAGTTTTTCACAGAATTCATGCGCTCGGAAATTCAATTTGAAGAGTATAGCAGTGATAAAAAAACTTTTTCTAACAAGCTAAGAGCAAGTCCCTACGAGCATGAATATCATATTTCTTATCCATGTCGGGAAAAATTTATTCAGGAACAGCCGATTCGAGAGGCTGTTTATCCAGATGTAATCACAGATCAATTAGTGGAGACTTTTGAAGATACGAGAGTGACATTTTCCTCATTTATGACGAATCCCACGTATATGAAAGTTGTGATGAGGGTATTTGTGACTGTAGGATCAGCAGTTACACTTCCGTTTTTATTAGAGACGTATGGGGGCTTGAAGATTTGGGTAAACGGTAATGAACAAGTTTCATTTCTTTCATATCTTCGTAATACGCCTATTAAGCAAGAGGTAGAGCTAACGTTTGGTGAAGGAGAAAATGAGATCGTTGTTTTGTTGGATGATTTAGGTGAACGAGATGTTAATTTCGGTTTTTCAATGAAAAACACGAGCGAGCAAATGATCAATGGCTTTTGTCTTTTGCCTTTCCCGAGCGATGAAGCACAAAAAGCCAAACAATTGTTGAACTCCATATACTTTGCCAAAGATTATTACACAGAGGGTGAGATTGCGTTTTATGCAAAAGCTCAGAGAGATACTCAATTACGGGTCCGCTTCAATCCTTTAGTAAATCGGCCCAAAACAAAGATGCAAGATGGCAATATCACAGAATTTACTAACCAAGACAGATACATCGAGATTCAAGCAATAAACGAACAATACAGTATAGGAAATGTATCTGATTATCAATTTGCTAGTACTACAAAAGTAGAATTTGGGGTTAGGTTATCTGACGGTCAATATTTGACAAGAATCATTCCAATCGCTATCTATCATCAAGAAAAATATGAAAATACGATCACCTCAAATACATTGGATGGTCGAAAAAAGGAAGCGCTCACTTATTACGCAGGATTGTCGTTAGATGATATCAATGTTGGATTGTGCCGCTTGCTCTTAGACGAGATTTCGCCAGCGGATGAATTGTTTGATCAACCAGGATTTACTAGCGGACTTAGTTTGATTGAACATAAAGGAGATTGTGCAGACTTCGTTTTTGTCCCGCTACTGATGTTTTATCAACGGTTTCCAGAGAAGGTTACTGACTTGTTAGCACAAAAAATCAAGGAGCTCAGCTTAAATTTTCGTTATTGGATCGATGAGCCAGGTAATGACGTGATGTGGTATTTCAGTGAAAATCATGCCTTACTTTTCCATATCGCTCAATATCTCGCTGGAAATTTGTTTCCAAATGACATTTTTGTCGTGAGCGGTAGAACAGGAGAAGAGCAAGCCGAATTAGGAAAAAAACGGATCGAACAATGGTTTGAACACTTCTTGCGTTATGGATTAGCGGAATGGAATTCGGTAACGTATATCCCCATTGATTTCATTGGCTTTTTCGCATTATATATTGGGGCACCTGATGAAGAAATCAAAGCTTTAGCGAAACAAGCATTAGATTCAACCTTTGAATTGGTTTCAATCAATAGTTTCCAACAAATTTATGCTTCAACGTATGGGCGCGTTTATGAACACAATCTAAAATCCATTGCGATGAATGAGATCGGTGCTTTAACAAAAATTGCTTATGGAATCGGACACTTTAGTGATGCATTACGAGCAGCAGCATTATTTTCCTTATCTGACTATGTGCCACCTGCCAATTTACAAGAAAACTTTGCACCCCAGAATCATTTGATAGCAAGATATAGACAAGGCATTAACGAAGCTGAAACCTATTTATACAAAACCCCACAGTATTCGATGGTGAGTTGCCAAGATTATCATTTTCAAAAGCAGGGGTATCAGCAACATATGATGAACATCACATTAGATACCTGTCAATCCGCTATCTGGATCAATCATCCTGGAGAATACAAGTATAGTGGTGAAAATCGCCCAAGCTATTGGGCAGGAAACGGATCCCTCCCTAGAATTTATCAAGAAAAGAATAGAATGGTCATGCGCTATTCTATTCCAGAAGAAGAGATCCCCTTCATCCACTTGTATTATCCTTATTGGGAGTTTACTTTTTCTATCCAAAAGGACCATTGGCTGTACTTCGGGAACCAAACAAGTGCTTGTCTGATCTATTTTTCAGAGGTACCGAAGTTAACCAAAGAAGGAGCAAATGCTTATCGGGAATATATCGTTTCTGGAACAGATCATTTTGTTTTTGTAAAATGCATGGCACGTAAACCTAATGACCCGGTTGATATCGAACCACAACTAAAGGAGCTCAAGATAACCAAAGAGAATGGTTTTCAGGTGCAGGATGCAGAAGTAGCATTCTCTTTGATCAATGAAAAACTTTTAATCAAACAATAACATTAAAGAGGTGAAAGAAGTGCAAGACAAGCAAGTTAACAAAAAGAAGCGCAAGCAAAGTAAAAAATTTCATTACTCGTTTTGGTTATTCATTCTCCCCTGTGCCTTGTTGTTTCTATTGTTTTTTATTGTTCCATTGGCTTTAAACTTCTTCTATTCATTTACGGACTATGATGGGTTTCGGCAAATGAATCAGATTGGCTTTGCAAATTATCAAGAACTGTTTCAAGACCGAGAGTTTTATCAAACACTTAGACGCACCTTCATCTATACCTTCATTTCATTGCCCTTTAAGGTTATTTTACCACTTGGTTTAGCGGTACTGATGGTATCTAAGGTAGTCCGCTTCAAGACATTGACGCGTGGATTGATTTATCTTCCTGTACTTCTATCTTCTCTCGTTGTCGGTTTAACAATGAATTGGATGTTTGGCGAGCAATATGGACTCGTAAACTTTTTATTGGAGCAATTGGGGTTTGCTCGTGTACAGTGGGCGACCAATCCTTTTTTTACAAAAATGCTGATCATTATCGCCAGTACTTGGGCGTCTACCGGTTTTTATATGCTGATTTACATTGGTGCTTTATCGGGGATCGATGAAGAAATCGATGAGGCAGCTTTGTTGGATGGAGCGACTGGCTGGAAGAAATTTTTCCATATCACCGTTCCATTGATTAAGCCTACTACATTTTTGGTTTCACTCTTAAGTATCATTAGTTTATTGAAGGAATATGCGCTGATTCAAGGGATCACCCAAGGGGGACCAGGGACTTCGACGACGTATATCGTTCAGTACATTTTGTCTGAAGGATTCGATAAGGCAAGATATGGATATGCGAGTGCTGCCTCTGTGATCGTCATGATTATTTTCGCAGCTATCGCCTTTGTTCAATTTCGATTTAGTCGAGGAGGAGAAGTGAATGGATAAACAAGTGAAGCATCAAAAATGGTCTTTCCTTCAGACCACTGTCAGTTTAGCTGCAGGGATCTTGATCTTTTTCCCAGTACTATGGTTAATCATGAGCTCATTTAAGTCTTCCGGTGAATTGTTTTCGTATCCGTTAAGCTTTTTCCCAGAACAATTCTCGTTAGAAAATTACCAAAATGTGATTGAAAATGGTTTTTTTCAATATATCTACAATAGTTTCTTCATAGCGGTAGTCGGCACCTTGATTACTGTTGTGATTAATTCAATGTGCGGGTATGCCTTAGCGATCTATCGTAAGCAATTAGGATATACCGGAATCGTATTTGGTGTTTTTTTACTAGGAACCTTAATTCCAAGCGAAGCTTTGATTATTTCTCAATTTACCGTTATTTCCTTTTTAGGCCTATACAATAGCTTGTTAGGGGTTATTCTACCTGTCGTCACCACAACAACTGGTATTTTCATGTATCGTCAATTTTTCATTGGTATCCCAGATTCCTTTTTAGAGGCAGCACGTATGGATGGGGCATCTGAATTTCGCATTTTTATGAGTATCATGATTCCACTTGCTAAACCTACGACGATCACCTTGATTATTTTTAGCTTTATGTGGCGTTGGAATGACTATATCTTGCCATTGCTCGTTTTGTCACGGCAAAATCGCTATACGATCCAGATTGCTATCAGAAATTATATTGGTGCTTGGAATACGGATTGGCAATCCATTTTAGCAGCTTCAGTGATTTCGATTATTCCTGTAGCGATCTTATACATTTTTTTACAAAAATATATTGTTGGAACGAATGTTTCATCAGGTAATAAATAGAAAAGGAAGAGATTATGACAGACAAAGATTATGAAAAGATTGATGAACACACAGCAAGAAAGGTTCTTGCCTATGGCGAACAGCTGATGGTCGTTGCTATTGCG
>JAQSXG010000313.1 GCA_029256785.1 Neobacillus sp. | reverse complement strand
CTTCCGATTCTTTTTCTCATCGGCATGTTTGTTTTTATCTTTCTTAGCCATTACTTAACACTCCTTTTTTTGTAGTTTCCATTTAATATATGAGGTTGTCCGAGGCTTTGTTTGGACGAAAAAACTAATTGAGGTATTGTTTCTTAATATAATTGAAAAAACGCCTATGCGAGGCGTTTATATGGAATCGTAAACTGTTTACTCATTTTTATTTTCGGTGAGTTCTTTTTTGACAAAAGCATCTACTTGTTGAGTTAAGTCGTTAACTAACTCCTTAAGTAATTTTTTTTGTTCTTCGGATATCTTATCTTTATTTTCATCCACATTGATCCCATTTTTTTGGAAGAGATCACTAACCAATAAATCAATGATTTTACTGGTTATAATTGGTTTGTTTGGAGAATCACTCACATCTATCGCTCCTTTTAGATAAATTAAATCAATATTAACGTATGCGATAGGTGCATGACATTCCTGTACTATTTCCATAAAAAAATGATAAAATCACGAAAAATATCGGTTTGTAGAATTTTTCATTAAAGGTGACGGACAAAGTCTACTTAGAGATTGCCAATAACTTTTTACACGCGAAATTTATTGCCTCCAATCCGATAATCAGGAGGAATTGTGTTAAAATCATGATATTCTAATAAATTTAGAGGGGTCCTTATAATGATTATCCAAAAAGCAACTGTAAATGATTTAGATAGTATAGTAGAACTTTTTGATTTGTATAGGGTATTCTATGAACAGAAATCTGACATAGATGCAGCGAGGTTATTTTTAGAAGAAAGGTTTCGAAATGAGGAGTCTATCATTTTTATTGTGAAAATAGGAGAGGATTCAGTAGGTTTCGTTCAACTTTATCCGGCCTTTTCATCAGTCAGTATGAGAAAATCATGGATTCTAAACGACTTATTCGTCAGTGAAAATTATCGACGCAAAGGGATGGGAGAAAAATTAATTAAAACTGTGATTGATTTTGCGGTAGAAACAGGAGTAAAAGGAGTATCTCTTGAAACGGGAAAGGGGAACATATCCGCACAACGTCTCTATGAAAAAATTGGTTTTGAAAGAGAATCAAATTATTTTTACTATTATACAGTATAACGAGAAAGCCTCTTTTGATTTTGAATGATGGGGTATCAGATGGTATCTTTACTTTATAAATATTTACTTTAAGGTACGCTCAAGGAAGGAAACGGAATGAAATCTTTGGTAACTGAAAAGAAAATTAAACAACTTTGTGGAGAAACGGCTTTTAAAAAGGGCAAAGCCTATTATCGGGCAGGAAAAGTGAGCTTTGAAAAATACGATGAAGGTAGTCTTATCTTCAAAGCGGTGGTAAAGGGTGATACCCTCTTTCATGTCACGATTAAGGATGAACAAAGCGGTACTATTAAGGCTGAATGTACCTGTCCAACCCTAGCTTCCTTCAATACATATTGTCAACATGTCGCGGCCGTACTTCAGTGTATCCACGACATACAGGAGGATGGCAGTTCACCGTTCAGTATTCCTTCAAATAACACAATTACTGCTACAGAAGTAAGAGTTGAAAATTATTACTTGGCCAATAAAATACTAGGTTTATTTGGAGAAAGTGCACATAGACCTAGTGCTAAGCAGTTACATTTTGAAACAAGGGAAGTCCTTCAAGTGGAATTTACCTGTAAGCCTATTCCTCTTAAAAAAGGAAGGTATATATTCGGGGTGGAGGCCAGGATTGGGTCAATAAATATTGAAAATTTAAGAGAATTTCTTGAAAAAGTTGACAGGAGAGAACCTTATTATCTTTCAAAAGAATTTACTTATTATCCAGAGAAACATAGCTTTCAAAATGAAGCGGATGCTGTGATTCGAAAATTAATGTTAATACATCAGAATGAGCAAATGTACCTTGGAATAGGTAAGAAATCTTTATCCTATCATAAGCGATATATTTTGGTGTCACCTTACTTTTGGGAGGACTTATTTCCATTGCTTTCGGTTGCGCCATTCGTAACATTTCAGCATGAGGGTTTTTCTGTAAGTGGAATCAACCTATCCAAACAACCCCTTCCGTTGTCATTTGAATTTAACGAATCAGGGGCTGATGATTTCAAAAACTTTCGATTAGATGTCAACGGAATGAGTCAGCTTACCATCATGCAGGATTATGGTTATGTTCTATGTGAAGGGAAAATCATAAAACTATCTGAGGAAGAATGTAATCGTCTGGCAGAATTAAAGCAATTGTTGGATAACTCCGGTGAACAGAGTATCATCATTCCACAGGAACAAATTGAACCTTTTGTGGAGACAGTAGCACCCGGTTTAATGAAACTAGGCAATGTTCGAATACCACAAGCCATTTCAAAGCAGTTAACAAAAACACCTCTAAAAGCGAAATTATTCTTAGATAGGGTGAAGAATCGCCTACTTGCCGGTCTTGAATTTCACTATGGTAACATGGTTATCAACCCATTGGAAGTTGAGAAGAAATTACCGTCAACTTCTTCCAATCTGGTACGAGAAGGGGAAAAGGAGCAGAAAATTCTCCAAATGCTTGAAGAAAGTTCTTTCACCAAAACTGAGGGCGGTTACTTTATGCACAACGAGGAGGAAGAATACCATTTCTTACACCATGTTGTTCCTAGACTAAAAAAACTTATACAGATATACGCTACAACGGCTGTAAAAATACGAGTCAATACGGAATATATTGGCCCAAAGATAAATGTAAAAGTGGATGAACGCACAGATTGGCTGGAATTTCGATTTGATCTTAAAACAATCCCTGAAGCTGAGATACAAGACCTTTTGAAGTCAATTGAGGAAAAACGAAAATATTATCGCATGCAAAATGGAAGCCTGGTTTCTTTGGAAACAGATGAATTTCAAAAATTGCTCCACTTCATGAACGAATTAAATGCGTCTAGTGAGGATTTGATGGGTCAGGGAATTCGTGTTCCTTTAATTCAGGGTATTCAACAGATTGATGCGCTTGAGGAAGGAAATCTCCTTAGTGCAGAAAAGACCTTCAAAAAATTAATTAATAACTTGCAGAACCCCGATAACTTGGAATTTGCGGTACCCGATTCATTAGACAATATCCTGCGTGATTACCAAAAATTTGGGTTTCGCTGGTTGAAAATGCTGGCAAAGTATAAATTTGGTGGTATTCTTGCAGATGATATGGGGCTAGGGAAAACACTACAAAGTATCGCTTTTATTGTTTCAGTACTTTCAGATATTCGTATGAAAAAGCAACCGGCATTAATTGTGTGTCCTTCTTCATTAGTATACAACTGGTTAAATGAGCTAAAGAAATTTGCACCAGGGATTCGCGTGCTAATAGTTGATGGAAGTAAGGTTGAACGGAATGCTCTTATGAAGGAAACAACCGATGTCGACGTAATTATAACCTCGTATCCGATCTTACGCAGGGATATTAGTTCATTTTTTGATAAATTCTTTCATACAGTGTTTTTTGATGAGGCGCAAGCCTTTAAAAATCATACAACTCAAACCGCAAAAGCAGTGAAAAAGATTCAGGCAGACTACCGCTTTGCACTTACGGGTACACCGGTAGAGAATTCCATTGAGGAAATTTGGTCCATTTTCAATGTGGTTTTTCCAAATTTGTTGCCTGGACGCAGTGTCTTCCAAGATTTACGGCGTGAAAATATTGCCAAACGAATACGCCCGTTTATTCTTCGACGTTTAAAGGAAGATGTATTGAAAGAGCTTCCTGAGAAAATTGAAATGATCCAAACCTCTGATTTGCATGTTGAACAGAAAAAGCTTTATGCTGCTTATTTAGCGAAGTTAAAACAAGATACTCTAAAGCATTTGAACAAGGAGTCGTTCCAAAAAAATAGGATAAGAATTCTGGCAGGGTTAACAAGACTTAGACAGATTTGTTGTCACCCGTCTCTTTTTGTTGAAGATTATCATGGAAGCTCAGGGAAATTTGAGCAACTCCTTGAGATCATTGAAGAATGCCGCAGTACGGGAAAGAGGATGCTGATTTTTTCACAATTCACCAAAATGCTTGGTCTTATCGGCAGAGAAATGGTAACACAGGGATTGCCATACTTTTACTTGGATGGACAGACACCATCATCTGAGCGTGTAGAGTTATGCAATCGATTTAATAATGGGGAACGGGATGTGTTTCTGATCTCCTTAAAGGCCGGCGGAACTGGATTAAATTTAACAGGAGCGGATACTGTCGTACTTTATGATTTATGGTGGAATCCAGCTGTGGAGCAACAGGCAGCTGACCGTGCTCATCGCATGGGGCAAAAGAACGTCGTTCAAGTAATAAAACTTGTCGCACATGGTACGATTGAAGAAAAGATGAATGATCTCCAAGAGCGGAAAAAGCATCTGATTGAGGAAGTGATCCAGCCAGGTCAGGATCAGCTATTGACTTTTACCGAGCAAGAAATAAGAGAAATATTGATGATGTAATGATAAAAAGCTTGAGGAATTTTCACCTCAAGCTTTTAAATATGTATTACGATAAAAACCTTCCTTATTACTTATCCTTCAACAATCTTAAAATATGGTATTTCTTTATCCCCGACAATGACAATGGTTATTTCTGTATCAGTTTGATAAATTTTTGCACCCAATGGCAACTTATTTGCAGAACCATCCTTAAACTTCCATGATTTATCTGTTTGTTTACTAATTTCCCCGATTTGTTTCCCTAACTTATACTCTATCTCGGTTACCCAATCCACATGTTCGACGTTGGAATAAACAATACCATCTAAAAGAAAGATATCCGCATTATCATTTTTTAAAAAGTCCGCTGGGCGTGGATTTCCCATGTCATGGCTGCAGCCCACTATTATTAAAAACGCAATTATAGGTGGTACGATCAATCTATAAGTTTTCAACTAATTACCCCCTCATCCCCTATATATTAGACGAAATACTCCCAAAAAAGTTCCAAATATTTTGAGGAATTTTAATTTCATTTAATTTAGAATGAAAGAGTAATAAATACTATTTAATGATATTCTTATATTCTTTGCCTTTTTGTACATAATTTTCGCTCGACATTTTCAGCATATGGAGGTCTTTTTCATTTAATTCTCTCACGACTCTTCCAGGGGAGCCCATTACAAGTGAACGTGGAGGAATTTTAATACCACCTGCAAGTAAGGTGTTGGCACCAATAATACATTCCTCACCAACTTCAACATTATCTAAAAGCGTTGAGCCCATGCCAATAATTGAATTTCTACCAATCTTACAACCATGGAGAATTACATTATGACCAACGGTTACATCGTCTTCAATCACAACTGGAAATCCTTCGAATAAATGAATGGTCGCATTATCTTGGATGCTGCATCTTTCCCCAATAATAATTGGACCGTCGTCTCCTCGTAAAACAGCATTAAACCAAACGGTTGATTTTTCACTAATTTGGACATCGCCGATTAAATAAGCTCCAGGTGCGACAAAGACACTTTCATGTACAACTGGTGTTTTTCCTTTATATGGTATCAACAAAGTTATCACTCCTACTGATTTCCGAATAGTGTTACTTTTCACTAAAATTATAGCATTTTGTACCATTGAGAGTCATAAGATTACTCTTCCTTTATAGAAATAAGTCTTTCAAAAATATAATTATGTATAAAATTCCCATACGGGCTGTAAAATACCACTAATGTTTAATTTAGGAGTTGGCTTAATTGGGAAAAAAGGGGACGCAAATTCCAATAAAAGAAACGTTCGAAGAGAATATTGAGTATTTAATTAAAGAATTACGTATAGGAAAGAGCTTTGATGTGATCCACCGGCCATTAGAATATGGCGGAATACGTATGGCGATGTTCCTCATTGATGGGTTTGCTACTGCCTCAATCTTACTTTTAATCATGAAAGAGATTGAAAAGCGTAAGCCAGAGGATTTTGGAGA
>JAQSXG010000312.1 GCA_029256785.1 Neobacillus sp. | reverse complement strand
CACCTGTCACAACAAGTGGGTTAATTTCTGCAATTGAGCAGTCCTTTTCGATATATGCATTATATAGCCCCATCATAAACTTAACTGCTTGATTAACTAATTCTTTAGGTATATTTATATTGAAAGCGATGCGGCGCGCTTGGTAAGGCATTAAGCCAACTACCGGATCAATTTGTTCTTTAAAGATTTTTTCAGGAGTTTTTTCTGCAACTTCTTCAATTTCTGTTCCGCCTTCTTCAGAGGCCATTAATACCACACGGGAAGTTGCACGGTCTAAGACAATACCAACATAGTATTCTTTCTTAATATCGCAGCCTTCTTCAATTAGCAGGCGCTTTACTTCTTTCCCTTCAGGTCCCGTTTGATGTGTAATTAATGTTTTACCTAAGATTTCAGCAGCATATGTACGCACTTCTTCAAGGTTCTTTGCAACCTTAACTCCGCCAGCTTTACCCCTACCGCCAGCATGGATTTGTGCCTTAACAACGCACACCTGTGAACCTAGTTCTTTTGCGGCTTCTACTGCTTCTTCAACCGTGAATGCCACTTTTCCGTTAGGAACTAGTACCCCGTAGTTTCTGAGGACCTCTTTTCCTTGATACTCATGGATATTCATTTCCCATCCTCCTATCAAACTCATCAAAAAATTGATTCCGTTTTCATTTTATATAATGACACAAACCTTGTCCACCATTATGCAAAAAAAATTATATTAATCATAATATTTGTACAAATAAGCTGTTAATAAAGCGCTTACAATCATTCTTGCTTTATCTTATTATTTTTGGAAAATAATAATAATCAGACTTACGCCTGATTATTATTTCCTTGAAAGATTAAATCTTTCACTGGTGCAAAACTTCTTCGATGATAGGGAGTCACTCCATATTTATATAGTGCAAGAATATGTTCCTTCGTTCCATACCCCATATTTTGTTGAAAACCGTATTCTGGATACTGGTTGGCAATTTCCACCATCAAATTATCTCTTGCTACCTTAGCTAGTATGGAAGCCGCAGCAATAGAGACACTTTTCGCATCACCTTTTATTATTGATTCACTAGGATACGGTGTTTCTAGTTTCATTGCATCTATTAATAAAAAGTCTGGAGTAGGGCTTAAAGAGACAATTGCTGCTTTCATTGCTTTTTTTGTTGCCTCATAAATATTAATTTGATCAATTTCAGCCGCATCCACCATTGCAATGGAATAAGCTATCGCTTCTTTTCTAATAATTTCAGCATATTCATTTCGCTTAGTTTCAGATAGTTTTTTAGAGTCATCAATACCTGGTAAGTAAAAATCATTAGGTAGGATAACCGCTGCTGTAACAACCGGACCTGCAAGGGGGCCTCTTCCAACTTCATCAACACCAGCAATATAATTGTAGCCTAGTTCATGCCATTTTTTCTCAAACAGATTCATCTCATCGAACTTCTTTTTCAATTGCTTTTCAAGGTCTATTTGCTTTTGGAATTTATGTATTAGTTGCTGAACACCTTTGCGTTTATCGTTCTGAATACTTTTGAAAAATGGATCAGTTTCTGTTTTTATATGATTAAGTTTTTGTTCAATCTCAGCTATTGTAAGTACATTCATTTTTTTCACCCGTTTGTAATGATACATTTTTGTCTAATAGTTATCAATGGAAAAAGCACACAGATTGTGTGCTTTTTCAGTATAAGTATTTCCTTTTGATTTGTGCTCCAGGTGCTTCACTCAAATCAAAAATGGATTAATACTACCTTTAGGAGATTACTAGGTCTTTTAGTTTGATTGTGTTACCAAATATTTCTTGTTCTAGTCTTCTTCCGGTTGGAGTTGCAGCCAATCCGCCCTCGGCGGTTTCCTTTAGGGAGGAAGGCATTGATTGCCCGATTAAGAACATTGCGTGTATAACTTCATCACAAGGAATTTTACTTGATATCCCAGCTAAAGCCATATCTGCGGCTGTAATGGCATTAGAAGCCCCCATCGCATTCCGTTTTACGCATGGGACCTCGACCAATCCTGCTACAGGATCACATACTAATCCCAACATATTTTTCAAGGTAATTGCCATTGCCTCCGCTGCTTGTTTAGGACTGCCGCCTGCCATTTCAACAATAGCAGCAGCAGCCATACCACTAGCAGAACCTACTTCAGCCTGACAGCCTCCTGCAGCACCAGAAATCGATGCATTATTTGCAACAACAAATCCAAATGCTGCTGATGTAAATAAATATTCTATCATTTCATAGCGAGTTGGCTTTAATTGTTCCTTTATCGCGAATAATGTGCCAGGTACAACACCAGCAGAACCTGCTGTAGGAGTTGCACAAACAATTCCCATCGCTGCATTTACTTCATTTGTGGCAACAGCCTTACTAACCGCATCCAAAAGGATATTTCCAGACAACGCTTTACCGCTTTTAATATATTGTTGGAGTAGAACTGCATCACCGCCAGTAAGACCCGAATGAGATTTCACACCATTGAGACCTCTTTCCACCGCTCGCTCCATTACCGCTAAGTTCGAATCCATTTTTTCAATAATTTGTTCTCTCGATAGTCCTGTAACTTCTATTTCCTGCCGAATCATTATTTCTGCTATTTTCACTTTATGCGTCTCTGCAAGTTCAACAAGCTCTGCTACATTTCGAAACATATTGCGGCCTCCTGTTGTTTATTTTTATTCAACCATTCTAATAACTTGGGTTACGTTTGATAAACTTTCTAGTTCAGTAATAACCCCATCGGCTATTTTTTGATCGGTTTCAATAACCATTAATGCCATGTCACCTTTTTCTTTTCTGGCGACCTCCATATGGCCAATGTTAATTTCATATTTTGATAATATGCTTGTTACCGAAGAAATCATCCCAAAGCGATCTTCATGAACGACTAGTATCGCTGGGTGTTCCCCTGAAAGTTTTAACTTAAATGAATTTAATTCAGTTATTTCAATGGTCCCTCCACCAATGGAGATTCCAACAACCTCTAATTCTTTCTCTTCATCAAATAAATTTATTTTTACTGTATTCGGATGTTCAGGAACAGCCGTTTCCGTTACAAATTTTATTTCAATTCCTGCATTCTCGGCAAGTTCTATGGCACTTGGGATTCGTTCGTCAAATGTATCAAAGTCTAATAAACCGCCAATTAACGCATAATCCGTACCGTGGCCCTTATATGTTTTTGCAAATGAACCGTACAATGAAATGATTGCTCTTTTTGGCTGTCTGCCAAACAATGTCCTAGCAACCCTGCCAATTCGTGCTGCACCTGCTGTATGTGAACTAGAAGGTCCAATCATAACCGGACCAATAATATCAAAAGCGGATCGAAATTTCATTTATGACACTCCCTTAACTAACAACTGATTTTATCCAAAAGCAATTAACTTGAACATCCACCTCATTTACTTTACAAGAAATACTATTTACTATCCAGCAAAAAATCCTGGAAGTTGAATTCTTATACAGGAAATGAATACCGCTTAAAATCTGATTGTAAGCGGTTCCAATAATTAATAAAATAGGCGAAATAAATTATCCGAATCTTTATATGTAACTTTTATAGAATACCATAAAAAGATATTGAATAACATTTTAAGTAACCCTAGTAATATATTTTGTTCAAAATAAAAACTCCCCTTTATGGAGAGCCTGTTAGTCAGCTATTCTTTTTCAGTATTTACCGATAACTCGTTAGGGCGTTCAAGGGTTAGTGGCCCAAATTTCTCTGATCTAATTTCTCTGATAACGATCTCCGCAACTTTATCATAATCTACCACTCCGCCCTCTTTAAGGCAGCCTCTTAGTAAACCAATATGATCAAACATTTCAACGATATTTTCAGGGACAGCATCGAGCTTATATCGTTCCTTCAATCTTTCGGGGTAGTATTTTTCTAAAAAGGTTAAAGAAAAAATAACAAGGTCATGGAGGTTAAGAAGTGTATCCTTAATGGCACCAGTCACTGCCAGTTTCTTGCCAACTTCTTGGTCCTCAAACTTTGGCCATAAAATTCCTGGAGTATCTAAGAGTTCCAATTCTTTTCCAACTTTTATCCACTGTTGAGCTTTTGTTACACCCGGTGTGTTACCTGTCTTTGCAATATTCTTCTTCGCAAGTCGGTTAATAAGTGTTGATTTACCTGCATTAGGAATTCCTACAATCATTGCGCGGATGGCTCTAGGATTTTTTACTCCTTTAGCTCTCATCCGATCAAATTTTTCCTTTAAGATTTCATGGGATGCTTGGACTATCTCTTTCATTCCTTCTCCTGCTTGAGAGTTTATTGCCAGGGCTTTTATTCCCTTTCCCGCAAAATACTTAATCCATTCTCTCGTTGCTTCTTTATCTGCCATATCCGCTTTATTTAACAGGACAAGCCGTGGTTTGTGCTGAATAATTTCATCAATCATTGGATTTCTAGAAGAATAAGGAATTCTAGCATCAACCAATTCAAATATAATATCAACTAATTTTAACTTTTCTGTGACCTCTCTACGAGCCTTAGCCATGTGGCCTGGAAACCATTGAATCGTCAAAGCAGTCACCTCCCATGTCTATTTCACAATGTGTGCATCTTTTAACGGCCAATATACAATACTTGTTTTGCCGATTATTTTATCAAATGAGATTGTACCTATATGTCGGCTATCCTTACTGAAGCGACGATTATCACCCATGACGAATAATTCACCCTCTGGGACCGTTATACTGCCCACTGGGGTCTCTTCAAGAGTAAAGGGGTCAGTTAATGGGCCTTCCACTTGCTTCTTGTATTCATTTAGGTATGGTTCTTCATATGGTTTACCATTTACATATAATGTATCATCTTTATACTCAATTTTATCGCCTGGTAGACCGATTACTCGCTTGATGTAATCCTTCTCTTCAGGTGCGTGAAAAACGATGATATCAAATCGTTCTGGTTCACCTATTTTATAGCCTAACTTATTGACAATCATACGGTCTTGATGCTGGAGTGTTGGCATCATTGATAAGCCATCAACTACAATTGGAGCAAAAAGAAAGTACCGAATTACAGCAGCAAGTGCTACAGCTATTAAAAGCGCTTTTGTCCATTCCCAGAGCTCATTTTTCTTTTTTGTCAATGTTATTCCCCACCAATCACTAAAAAAATGTCTTCTGCAGTTTATTTTACTAAAAAAACAATAATAAATACGAGGGGATAATGATATGTACGAAAAAAGAGCTTGCAATGCAAGCTCTTCTTTTATTATCGAATTTCTTTAATACGAGCTTTTTTACCACGTAGCTTACGTAAGTAATATAGCTTAGCACGGCGAACTTTACCGCGACGCAATACTTCAAGCTTCGCAATTTTAGGTGTGTTTACAGGGAAAGTACGCTCTACGCCTACTCCGTAAGAAATCTTACGAACTGTGAAAGTTTCGCTAATTCCACCACCACGACGCTTAATCACAACACCTTCGAATAACTGAATACGCTCACGAGTTCCCTCGATTACTTTTACGTGTACACGTACAGTATCACCAGGACGGAAAGCAGGAAGATCAGTACGAATTTGTTCTTGTGTGATTTCTTTAATTAATTGTTGCATCGTTTTCAACTCCTTCCAACAGACGCTCATGCATATCTACTATCTTTTCCATTGCAGCGGAACATCTTTATAAGACCACTTCTGAATAAGATACTCAGTTTAAGTCACAAGAAGTATCTTATCATAATTCTTGCACTCATGCAATACTAGTTAGATTCTTTTTTTACTTCTGCTAGTAACTTTTCTTGTTCCTTAGTTAACTCCATTTTTTCTAGCAGGTCTGGGCGTCTGAGGAGTGTGCGGCGTAAGGCTTCTTTCGTACGCCATTCCTCAATTAACCTATGGTTCCCAGACAATAGCACATCCGGTACCTTCAAACCCTTAAATTCAGCTGGCCTAGTATAATGAGGATGCTCTAGTAAAC
>JAQSXG010000311.1 GCA_029256785.1 Neobacillus sp. | reverse complement strand
ATGGCTTTTTGGAAAAATAATAAGCAAGATCATCGCTTTTTCGTTCTTTATTTTTTTCCTAGGTGCATATGGCACCATCATGGCAACCTATGTTTATCATCTAAAGGATTATTTCCTACCAGAAGCACCCTATTTTATATTTATCCTTTTAGCCTTTTTAATTGGTTCGTTTGCTACCTATTTTGGGATTGAAGTCATTGCCCGTATGGCGTTAATCGGCGTTTTTTCGATCATCGCACTAAATATATTAATATTATTAGGCTCTTTAAGTGAGTTTGATATTCGTGAGCTGCAGCCAACCTTTCAGTCGGGCTTTATTGATACATTTTGGGCATCTCGGCATTTTAATACAGATTTAACAATAGCTGTTATGATGACATGTATGATCCTTCCATTAGTCAATGACAAAAAGGCGTGGTCGAAATCGAGTGTAACGGGGATTTTTTATTGCGGCGCCTTTATTCTACTGTGGTCTATATTAGAAGCCGGAGTATTATCTCCAGAGGTATGTGGTCAATATGTGATCTCCTGTATGCAATTAGCTAGAAGTGCTCAGATGGGCATCTTTATTCATCGCTACGAAATGATCATGATTGCCTTATTCTCGTTTTCCCTTTTAACACAAATAAAGATGACACTTCTTTGCTCAGCTGTGTCGGTACAAAAGGTGCTGGGGTTAAAGGATTACCGACCTGTAATCATCCCGGTTGCACTACTACTAAATGGTTTTGGATACTGGCTTGTCGTCGATCATAATAGAGCGATGGAATTTGTTGAAAATTCCTGGGTGATCGTTAGTTTATCAATTGGAGTCGGGTTGCCCTGCATCCTATTTATTTTAGGTTTATTTTTTAAGAAAAAATTAAAAATTGGCAGGGAACGCTCTGAAGTTAGACAAGCGAAGTAAGGATTTGGTAAGTAGATGGGTAAAATAATTAAGGATAAATTCCATAGTGTGGAGTTGATACATTGAAGGAAGTTGTTTTCCTCAACCTATTATTTTTTTTATTGATTGGCTTTTTTCTTAATAAGAAACGTATTCCTCCGTTTGAAAGTATCTTTCTTTTATTAGTAGTGGAATTTATTTTTACCTGTTATGTTGGAGTATTGCAGTTGAATTTAGAGGAATGGATAATTTCTGAGAAGGTGAGTTTGTACATCATTTTTCGACTAAATGAAGTAATCGTAACTCCGGTATTGTATATCTGGTGCTTTAACCTGCTGGGTAATAGAAAGCGGAACAAATGGGAGAGTATCGGAATAAGCGCCGTTTTTATATCACTGATTTACTCTATGGAGTTTTTGCTGCTTAAGTGGGAAGTCATTGTATATAAAAATTGGCATGTTTGGCAGTCGGTGGTAACGATAGCGATCATTATGGTCCTTTCCTATTTACTTCTTTTACCCTTTAGAAAATTGTTATCCAAGGAGGGAGTGAATGTATGATGCCATTCCCAGAAACATTTGATCAAAATGAATGGTTTGTCTTAATCACTCTCTTCCTTTCATTTCTAGTTATTATCATTTTTCCCAAGAGAATGCCATTGAGTATTACCATTCTAATGATGATCTTTGCTACCACGGTTGCAAGGTTAGCTGATCATTTATTAGCCACACCTAGACATGACCTTTACAATATCATGGATAGTGGGAAATTTGATTTTTTTGATTTACTTCTCTATTTTGTATATGCCCCATTTGGATATATTTTTGTCTATGTCTATGAATGGTTAAAAGTTAAGGGATATTGGACAATAATATATATCTACCTGTGGTCAATATTTGGTGCCTTCTTTGAATGGGTCGCAGTCCAATTTAAGGTTTTTGAGTATCATGGCTGGGAATTAAAATATTCATTTACTTTTTATGTATGTACCCAAGCTTTAACCCTACTCTTTTATGGTTACTTGAGAAAAAACCATGAGGGACGGCTCTAGTGGCACATTCCTATAGTGGGAAAAAGTGCACCTAAACCGTCCTTCTAAGTTCACCTCAATCTCAGCTCTTCCTCTACCTTATCGCTCGAAAGTTCCTCAGCAGCTAGTTCTTTTGAGGTGACAGCCAATCCGCCAACGATGGAGGCTACCTTTGCTGTTTTTTCTATCGTATAACCTTGTGTTATCCCATATAGAATCCCCGAAAAATAGGCATCGCCAGCACCGTTTGTTTCAATCGCCTCATAAGGTAATGCCGGAGATTCTACCCAGCCTGCTGCTGTTAAAATGGTTGACCCTTTGCTTCCATGTGTACAAATGATTAACTTTTTACCGCTCGCCAAAAATTCCTTCATGGTTTCCCGATATTCTGGATGATTCTCCGAGCTAAATTGAATCACATGGGCAACCTCAATAAAGTCCTGATGGTATTCGTTTTTCCCGTCGTAGTCGTGAAGGTCAACCCACACCTCTTTTTTATGCTTGTTGAGCAGGGGAATGAATTCCTTGCAATAGGAAAGGATATTCAAAAATACATAGTCACTTTTTTCAATCAGTCCTTCAACAAGTTCTTTATTCGTATGAATATCATCCGGAATGGTAGTAAGAAAAATCGATTGCCTTTCGCCAGTGGAGTTCTTCAAGAAATTCAGATGACGTTCGGTGCCGCCAGTACTGATATCATGGAAAAAATGAACCCCTTGCTTCTTAAAAGAAGATTGTATTTTCTCCCCTTGTTCGTCTTCTCCGATTACCCCATAAAGATCAACATCAAACCCCAACTTGTTTAGATTTAACGCCTTTCCGCTCCCTGTATTACCGAGCGTCTCGTGAAAAGACCGCACAGAATGAAGCGTTTGAGCCACCGGCTGCAAAAAATCATCAACATGGACAACCAAATTAAACGAAACCCCACCAAGCACCAAGACCTTCTTCATAAAATCACAACCCTCACATAGTGTTAATTCGAATTTTACCACAAAGTCGGGGGTCCACAAGAGCGGGGGTCAGTCCCCACGAAGATTACCGCGTTGAACTTTAGTAGAGTGGGGGTCAGAGTTCATGATGACCAAATTCTAGTTTTCCCTATGAATACGGTCACCATGAATGCTCCATGATGACCGATTTCAAGTATTCCTACCGAATACGGGTCACCATGAATGCTCCATGATGACCGATTTCAAGTATTCCTAACGAATACGGTCACCATGAACGCTCCATGATGACCGATTTCAAGTATTCCTACCGAATACGGTCACCATGAACGCTCCATGGTGACCGATTTCAAGTTTTCTTAACGAAACCGGTCACCATGAACACCCTATGATGCCCGATTTCAAGTTTTCCTAACGAATATGGTCACCATGAACGCTCCATGGTGACCGAATTCAAGCTATCCCAATAAAAACGGTCACCATGAACGCTCCATAGTGACCGAATCCAAGTATTCCTTATGCTTTCGTGCTTTAGCAGAGCGGGGGACTGACCCCGAACTAGACCCCAAACTAATAAAACCGCTTAATCCCATCAAAATGCTTAGCCCAATAGCTGTTGTTCAAACTTGTGATGGTGATGCCGGCCTTTTCATCAGCGTGGATGAACTGGTTGTTGCCTATGTAGAAGCCAACGTGTGAGATTCCCTTTTTGTATGTATTTTCGAAGAATACGAGGTCGCCTATCTGTGGCTTGTCCACATAGTAGGAACGGCTGTAATAGCCCTCTGCGTTCGTACGAATCACTTCTTTAAGTCCGGATTTATTCGCAACATAATAGATAAAGCCGCTACAATCAAAGCCCTTTACGTTGCTGCCACCCCAAACATATGGAATCCCCATTAAGTCCTTCGCAGTCGCGACCAGGCTTGTAATCACATCGGTAACCGGCGCTGCTACTTCTTCGGTTGGCGGACTCCCAGCTGCCACAGCAACCTTCAGCTGCTGCCCAACATAAATCATATCTGATTTCAACCCATTAAGCGTCTTCAGGTCATTCACCGTAACTTTATACTGACTAGCAATCTTCCCAAGGTAATCCCCGCTTTTCACCGTATACGTGGATGTAGTGGTGGTTGGAACACTCGGTTTTGTTGGTGTTACTGCTGGTGGAGGTGTGACCGTAACCGGTGGAGTCACAACAGGTGGCGTTGTAACCACTGCGCTTGAAACCTTCAGCTTCTGGCCCGGATAAATCAGGTCAGAGGTCAGCCCATTAAGATTTCTCAATTCCTTAACCGTTAAATCAAACTCTGCAGCAATTCTACCTAGATAGTCCCCACTTTTCACCGTGTACAAACTAACCGAAATCGTTGGAGTAGGTGCCGTCACGACAGGTTGAGTAGCCGCAGCCTCCTCACTAAGCTTAAGCTTTTGATTCACATAAATCATATCTGATTTCAAATTGTTCAAGGTCTTTATCTTTGATACAGATGTTTGGTGGTCTAACGCAATCTTCGATAAGGTATCGCCTTTTTTGACAGTGTACTCACTGGCAAATGCGGTGCCGGCATAAACCGTCGAAAGAAAAGCCGCTGTCGATACAGCGCGTACGATGGTCTTCTTCATCAATAAATCCCCCTTGCATGTTTACTATAATGTACATATTCTACCATGAAAATCCATTATATTGAACAAAATATTGGTAATCAAGCCAAGAACTACCTCCAAACGAAATCAAGAGCACACCTCAGATAGTATAAATACTTTTTGGAAAATAATTCAGGGAATTTTTTTTGCAGGTGTTTGTCGAAGTTTGTTTTCGTGGGAAGTCCTGTTTCCCCTTTAAATTAGGGTTGAAACAAGTGAAGAGTCCCCCTATATTACACGGTTGGCGGAATAAATGCGAATTCTCGCGGAATGTTTTGCAAATGTCGCGGAATGTATTCAAGAATCCGCGGAATGATTAGCAAAACCTGCGGAATGCCTGCCAACTTAATATTTTCCAATAAAAAAACAAACCCAATCTCATTAGAGAGTGGGTTTGTTCATGTGGCTTATTTTAACACTCCACTTGGAGCGAAGTAATACCTCTTACCAGCAATGGTTGCCCAACCAGTTTGCATGACGCCGCCGCTGTTGAAGTAATACCAATTTTTGCCGCTCAGCAGCCAACCGGTCTGCATGACACCACCGCTGTTGAAGTAATACCAATACCTACCGCTTTGTAGCCAGCCGGTTTGCATGACTCCATCGCTCTTTAAGAAGTACCAATACTTGCCGCTTTGCAGCCAGCCTGTTTGGATGACCCCGCTGCTCTTGAAGTAGTACCAAGCATTACCTATTTTATGCCACCCGACTGCCATTGCCCCACCGCTCGTGAGGTAGTAGCGAATACTACCACTTTGCAGCCAGCCTGTTTGCATCGCGCCACTGCTTTTGAAGAAGTACCAATAACGGCCGACTTGCTGCCAACCGGTTTGCATTTCGCCATTTGCATTTAAGAAATACCAGGTCGTTCCCTCTAAGAACCAACCCGTCTTTTTCTCATAAGTTACTGTGTCATAATAAGCCCACTTGCCGCCTTGATATATCCACCCGGTAATAGGGGCTTTTGCGACAGTTTGTGTCACACCGTCACTCGCATTTCCTGCTTTGTCTGTAGCCGTTACAACTAAAACAGTACCAGCCGGTTGCTTCGCGAGAGTAACCATAAATTTCCCATCAGCACCAGCAATAGCCGAGCCAATCACAGAACCATTAACCTTAACTTCAATGTTAGATCCGACTTCCGCTTGTCCAGTAACAGAAGTAGTATTTTCATTCACTTCGTTCACCACTGGTGCAGCAGGAGAAGTGACGTCTGTAACAACAACAGTGGTTGCTCCACTGACGTTTCCAGCCTTGTCAGTAGCTGTAATAACCAATGCAGTACCAGCTAATTGCTTAGCAATAGGTACAGTGAACTTACCATCCGCACCGGCAATTGCAGTACCGATCACCGAACCATTAACCTTAACTTCTACCTTCGATCCAACCTCAGCCTGTCCAGTAACAGTGGTATCTTTATCAGAAACCCCATT
>JAQSXG010000310.1 GCA_029256785.1 Neobacillus sp. | reverse complement strand
TATCCGCTGAAATGGGTAGATGGAATTATCACCGGCTTCCACGAACCAAAAGCAAGTCACCTTGATATGCTTAATGCTTTTGTACCTCAGGATAAATTATGGAAGGCGTATCATGAAGCAATTAAAAATAATTACTTATGGCATGAGTTTGGGGATATGAATTTAATTATATAAAATCCCGGCTGTGTTAAAGGATATTGTTGATTTTTGAACCTGTTGATTGGAGCAAAAGGTGCTTGACTCCTCGAAAATGCTATCGCATTATCTTCGTGCGTGGGCAAATTCAAGGATGCAAATCAATGTCCTGCGGGATGCACGAGCTGAGTGAGACCCCGCAGGTGCGAAGCAGCGAGGAAGCTCACGGGTGAGCCCGCGGAAAGCATAGCACCTGAAGCGCAAATCAACAGCCAAGTTTAACACAGCCAAAATCTAAAAATGCGTCATTCTTGCCATGAAGATAAAAAAGCGACTATGATTCAATTATGTATTATCTGGAGGGGGATCGAATGTCTGAGGAGTCAAGACTTGAAGAATTAACTATCTTAAAAGAAATAGCCGAGCTTTTAAATGGGGGGACAGATTCTCAGACTGTCCTTTCAGCCGTTTTAAAAAAACTACTACATTTGACAGGACTGCAAACGGGCTGGATATTTATAATTGATGAAACTGGTGCACACCAGCTCGCTGCGAAAGAGGCTCTCCCTCCGGCGTTAGCATATCAACATAACGAAAGAATGTGCACAGGTGATTGCTGGTGTGTTAGCCGTTTTAAAAGTGGTAAATTGAATAAGGCAACGAATATTATAGAATGCCAGCGAATTGAAAATGCCATCCTTGAAAAAGCAGGGGATACAGCTGGACTTACCCATCATGCAACCGTTCCATTACGAGCGGGTAATGAAAGAGTTGGAATATTAAATGTTGGTTCTCCCTCTAAAACTCATTTTCAAAAAGAAGAACTTGCTTTACTGGAGGCGGTTGCTTTTCAAATTGGCGCAGCGCTTAAACGGATAAAATTGACGCAACGCGAACAGGAGACAGCACTTATTTCTGAAAGAAATCGGCTTGCTAGGGACCTTCATGATTCAGTGAACCAATTGTTATTTTCGCTTAGCTTAACGGCAAGAGCGGGTACGGAATTGACAGAAGAGGATGATGTGAAACAAACCTTTGCCTATATCCAAGATCTCGCCCAGGAAGCGCTTGGAGAAATGAGGGGGCTGATTTGGCAACTAAAGCCAGAGGGACTTGAAAGCGGGATTGTTAGTGCATTAACCGGTTATGCCGAGATGCTTGGTTTAACGATTACTACCAAGGTGGATGGTGTTTCAAGTATTCCTGGTATAGTTGAGGAAACTTTATGGCGAATTGGTCAAGAAGCCCTTGGCAATTGTAAAAGGCATTCGCAGGCTTCACAGGTATCTTTATTTTTAAAAATAGGTAGTGAATCTGTCACTATGACGATTCAAGATCAAGGCTGTGGCTTTTTATATGATGAACAGCTAGAGCTACCTTCCTTTGGATTGAAAAATATGAAGGTACGGACTAAAAGTTTAAAAGGGAAATTTGAGTTAATGAGTAAACCGGGGCAGGGGACAGAGATTAAAGTAAATATCCCAATTTAGGAGGGAGTATCTATGGGGATTCGGATTTTAATAGCTGATGATCACCATGTAGTTAGACGCGGTCTGGCGTTTTTTTTGCGAACACAGAAGGATATTGAGATAGTTGGGGAAGCAGCGAATGGGATTGAGGCGGTGGACCTGGCAAGAGCGCTTAAGCCGGATCTTGTGTTAATGGATTTAGTAATGCCCGAGATGGACGGAATTGAGGCAACCAAACGAATTAAGAGTGAGATGCCAGAGATAAAAATTATGATGCTTACAAGCTTTTCAGATCAGGACCACGTCATTCCTGCATTGGAGGCGGGGGCATCTGGCTATCAATTGAAGGACATCCAACCGGATGATTTAATTTCCTCTATTAGAAAAATTATCAATGGGGAGAATCAGCTCCATCCAAAGGCGACTTCGCATCTACTCGCACAGTTATCCCATAAAGGTAAGGAAGAGAGAAATTTACTGGCAGAGTTAACGAAAAGAGAGGTAGAGGTATTGAAAGAAATTGCCAAAGGGAAGAGTAATAAAGAAATTGCCACTTCGCTATTTATCACAGAAAAAACGGTAAAAACTCATGTATCCAACCTTTTGTCAAAGCTTGAACTTGCCGACCGCACGCAAGCGGCACTATTTGCCGTTAAGAACCATTTAGTGGACTAAATACTTGTAATACTCCATTTTGTAATGACAGAATATTATTATTGTTTCTCTTTGTAGTTAACTTCTTCAATTCCTTTAAAATAATGTGTTAGAATGGGATACATGAAAGATTGAGGGAGAGAAGAGTAGTGTACGAATTTATTAAGGGTACCATTAGGTTTGTTGGTCCTGAATATATCGTAGTCGAGAATAATGGAATTGGCTATCAAATTTCCACGCCCAATCCGTTTATTTATTCAAGCAAGATGGACACGATTGTTACTGTATATACATATCATTACGTCCGTGAGGATTTAATGGCGTTATATGGATTCGAGACGAGAGAAGAAAAAAAGTTATTTACCAAATTACTTAATGTATCAGGGATCGGTCCTAAAGGGGCACTTGCCATCCTTGCGTCTGGTGAAGTGGAACAGGTGGTTTCAGCGATTGAAAATGAGGATGAAACCTTCCTCGTTAAATTCCCGGGTGTCGGTAAAAAAACAGCTAGACAAATGATTCTTGACTTAAAAGGGAAACTACAGGATGTTGTTCCGGATTATTTTCCGAATTTATTTAATGCCGACAAATTTCCGCAAACTGCTAACCAACCGAATGATGTTGCATTTGAAGAAGCAATGCTCGCCTTAAAAGCCTTGGGCTATTCTGAAAAAGAAATTAAGAAGATTGCTCCTGAATTAAGAAAAGAACAGCTGTCAACGGACCAATACATTAAGAAAGCACTTCAGCGGCTTTTAAAATAGGTGATCAATTATGGACGACAGAATTATTTCTAGTGAAGCAAACGAGAACGAAATTTCCTTGGAGCAAAGTCTTCGCCCACAAACCCTGAAACAATATATTGGTCAGGACCAAGTGAAGAAAAGCTTGGAGATTTTTATTGAGGCTGCCAGACAGCGTAAGGAAACATTAGATCATGTGCTTTTATATGGTCCGCCTGGTTTAGGGAAGACTACGTTAGCCGTTATTATCGCCAATGAAATGGGTGTTAATATTCGGACGACCTCCGGACCTGCAATTGAACGGCCGGGAGATCTAGCGGCAATTCTGACCGCACTTGAACCGGGTGATGTGTTATTTATCGATGAAATCCACAGGCTGCCACGAACCATTGAAGAGGTGCTCTATCCTGCGATGGAGGATTTTTGCTTGGATATTATTATCGGTAAAGGACCGAGTGCGCGTTCTGTTCGCCTCGACCTGCCCCCATTCACACTAGTAGGTGCAACAACAAGAGCAGGGTCAATTTCTGCTCCTTTACGTGACAGATTTGGAGTTTTAAGCCGGCTCGAGTATTATAAAGAAGAACATTTAAAAAATATTGTTCTCCGAACGGCTGATTTATTTGATACAAGAATTGATGACCTTTCAGCTGCTGAAATTGCCAGAAGAGCGAGAGGAACCCCAAGGATCGCAAATCGTTTGCTCCGCAGGGTTAGAGACTTCGCCCAGGTTAAAGGCAACGGAGAAATTGATTTAGAATTAGCGAGAAAATCGTTAGAACTTTTGCAAGTAGATCCACTCGGCCTCGACCACATAGACCACAAGCTGTTAAAAGGAATTATTGAAAAATTCCGCGGTGGTCCTGTGGGGCTGGATACGATTGCAGCATCAATTGGTGAGGAATCCGAAACCATCGAGGACGTTTATGAGCCGTATTTATTACAGATTGGCTTTTTGCAAAGAACACCAAGGGGAAGAATGGTAACAGAGTTAGTATATCGCCATTTTGGTATGGAACCGCCCACCCCGTGAGTTTATAACTAGAAGACGTAAGGATGTTATGTATGAAGGTAGATTTATTTGATTTCCATTTGCCTGAAGAGCTAATTGCTCAGGTACCACTTCAAAATCGGACAGATAGCAGATTGATGGTTTTGGATAAGGAAACAGGCGAAATAAACCATGAAATTTTTAAAAATATTTCTAATTATTTGCGTGAAGGGGATTGTCTTGTCTTAAATGATACAAGAGTCCTTCCTGCACGCCTTTTTGGTGTTAAAAAAGATACTGGTGCCAAAATTGAGGTCCTCTTATTAAAACAGCTCGAAGGTGATCAGTGGGAAACGTTAATCAAGCCAGCCAAGCGAGTGAAAGAAGGAACTGAAATTGACTTTGGTGAGGGTTTATTAACGGCTGTTTGCACAGGAACCTCCGAACATGGAGGGAGAATTTTGGACTTTAAGTATGAGGGTATTTTTTATGAGGTACTTGATCAGCTTGGCGAAATGCCCTTGCCGCCATATATAAAGGAACAGTTGGACGACCGTGAACGGTATCAAACGGTATTTGCCCGTGAGCCTGGTTCGGCGGCTGCACCAACAGCAGGACTACACTTTACCGAGGAACTATTGAATGAGGTTAAAGCAAAAGGTGTCCATGTTGCATTCATTACGCTTCATGTAGGCCTTGGTACCTTTAGGCCAGTTAGCGTCGATGATGTCCTTGAACATGATATGCATGCTGAATTTTATATGGTTACCGAAGGGACAGCAGGTTTGTTGAACGAGGTCCGGGAAAATGGCGGTAGAATTATTACTGTTGGTACAACCTCAACACGCACATTAGAGACGATTGCCACCGCTAACAATGGTAAGTTCTCTGAAAGCAGCGGTTGGACAAATATATTTATTTATCCAGGGTATACATTTAAGGCGATAAATGGAATGATTACAAATTTCCATTTACCTAAATCCACCCTGATCATGCTCGTAAGTGCATTAGCCGGAAGAGAGAATGTTCTGCATGCATATAACACAGCTGTTAGTGAGCGATATCGCTTTTTCAGCTTTGGGGACGCAATGCTAATCATCTAGGTTAAGCAAAAAGGAAGGAGAAAAAAGCTTTGACAGCGATTCGTTATGAATTTATTAAAACATGTAAACAAACAGGTGCGCGCCTAGGCAGAGTCCATACACCACATGGTTCTTTTGATACGCCGGCCTTTATGCCGGTTGGAACACTTGCAACGGTAAAAACCATGTCACCAGAGGACCTAAAGGAAATGGGAGCAGGGATTATCCTAAGTAATACATACCACCTATGGCTTCGCCCAGGTCAAGAGATTATTAAGCAAGCAGGCGGTCTTCATAAGTTTATGAACTGGGACCGGGCAATCTTAACCGATTCAGGTGGCTTCCAGGTGTTTAGCTTGAGTAAATTCCGGAAAATTGAAGAAGAAGGTGTTCATTTCCGCAATCATATGAGCGGAGAGAAGTTATTCTTATCACCAGAAAAGGCAATGGAAATCCAAAATATTCTTGGTTCGGATATCATGATGGCGTTTGATGAATGCCCGCCATACCCAGCCTCATATGAGTATATGCAAAAGTCTGTGGAGAGAACCTCTCGCTGGGCCGAGCGCTGCTTAAACGCTCACGAAAGACAAAATGACCAAGGATTGTTTGGTATTGTTCAAGGGGGAGAATACGAGGAGCTACGCAAGCAAAGTGCCAGAGACCTTGTATCCTTAGATTTCCCTGGGTATGCTGTTGGTGGATTGTCTGTTGGGGAGCCGAAAGATGTAATGAATCGAGTCTTGGAGTTTACGACTCCTTTATTACCGACAAATAAGCCACGTTACTTAATGGGTGTAGGATCTCCAGATTCACTCATTGATGGTGCTATTCGAGGAATTGATATGTTTGACTGCGTATTACCAACGCGAATTGCCAGAAATGGT
>JAQSXG010000309.1 GCA_029256785.1 Neobacillus sp. | reverse complement strand
AAATTGGATTCATAAGAAAGGGATAGAACCGGATGTTGCAATGAAACAACCTGCTATATTTGAAACACATCCCATTCAGGTTGAAAAACCATTGGAAGAGGATATGAATAGCGAGCAAATTAAAAATGCTCAAGAGATTTTAGCTGGCATGGGCTTTGCACCAGGAAGAACAGATGGCTATTATAGTGAAGAAACCACCATTGCCGTAAAGGGCTTCCAAAAGCAATATGGCTTACAGCCAACAGGGAAAATCGATGCGAAAACAGCAGCGAAGCTGGAAGAAGAGGCAATGAATGAAATGAAAAAGGAGCAAAATGATCTTCAGCTTCAAACAGCACTAAGGCTAATACTACAGTAAAAACCAGAGGCTCTAGCCTCTGGTTTTTGATTTATTGAGAATTTCCGTGGAAATATTGTAGAAGTCTGTTGAAAAAGAGCTTTTGATGGGATCATTCACTTAAAATCCTTTCCTATAAAAAATAGGATTCGACATTTTTCAATTTTGAAGAAACTAGCAATAGGCTTTATTGCTCCAATTTGGTAAAATAAGCATAAGAGACTTTTGGATAGTTTACTAGAAATTAATTAATAGAGGCAGGTGGCAGGAATTGGTGCAAGCATGGCTTTTTGAGCTGTTAAAGGGGACAGGAAAGCTTTTTCTACATCCTGTGTTTTACTATATTGTTTTCCTTACAGGAGTATTAGGTGTGATGCGTGTAAAGCGGGAGCGAAAGAGTTTCCATATTCGAGCATTTGATGCTTTCTTTGAGCTGAGACAGTTATTTCCACTAGGAATGATTGTTGGTCTAGTGCTTTCGCTTGTTGCTGTTGCTGCAGGTATTGCCATTCCGTTTGCCGCAATCCTCCTCATTGCTGGATTTACCTTTATTTGGAGCTTAACTGCAAATATTCGACTCATGTCACCAGTATACACGGTTGGAGCAGCCTTTTTTGCGATTATCTTAATCGCTGAAAATAGCTGGAGCATTCCGGTTTTTTCTGAAGCCTTCCAATCGCTAGGTGATAAAGTTTACCCATCGATTATTGTGCTGCTTGGTCTTTTATTAGTAGCTGAAGGTTTTTTGATATTAAATAATGGCAGTAAAGGAACATCTCCTAAACTGGGAAAAAGCAGACGTGGTCAAAATGTGGGTGCCCATGAGGTTAGACGTTTCTGGATATTGCCAATGTTCCTGCTCGTGCCGGGAAATGCCTTGACACTTCCCTTTGAGTGGTGGCCAGTTTTTCATATTGGGGCAGAAACCTATTCGCTTCTGTTTGTTCCATTTGCGGTTGGTTTTTATCAACGAGTACAGGGAATGCTTCCAAAACAATCGATTGAGATACTTGGACGGCAGGTGCTGACTTTTGGAATTTTGATAACTATGCTTTCTATAGTGGGTTATTGGTATCCACTGTTGTCAATTGTTGTGGCAGCTGTCGCGATTATTGGGCGTGAGACCATATCCTTAATGCAAAGGATGAAG
The DNA here is from genome assembly GCA_029256785.1 of Neobacillus sp. Taxonomy (GTDB): domain Bacteria; phylum Bacillota; class Bacilli; order Bacillales; family Cytobacillaceae; genus Neobacillus. Next base: position 4,474 of record JAQSXG010000309.1, on the reverse strand, counting down.
GATGACAGTTTGCCGTTTTATTTTTCAAAAAGAAATAATGGTTTAATGATTCTTGGTATTATTCCCGGTTCGCCTGCGGATAGGATGGGGCTTCAGGTAGGAGAATTGGTGTCTAAGATTAATGGAGTCCAGGTTCGTGATGAACAGGTCTTATATGAGGCCATCCAAAAAAATCGTGCCCATTGCAAGCTGGAGGTTCTCGATACAAACGGAGAAGTCCGATTTGTCCAGAGAGCACTATATGAAGGTGATCATTATGAACTAGGCATTTTGTTTGTCCAGGACGGACGAAAGTATGATAAGAAAATAGGTTAACTTTAATTAAACCAATGGAGATTTACTCCGTTGGTTTTTTTTGAAGTTTTGGAGTTGACACTGATCAATAAATATTATATTATTATCTCGAATTAAAAATATCTTAATTAAAAATAAATAGAATTTGAGGTTTTTAATTTTATACCTGTGATTATAGAAAAGTTCCATTAGGGGAAAAGTATTTCAAAAGGGCAGGGATAGCATTAATAAAATAAATTTAGTGGTGGTGTAAGCATTGGGCTTATTGGATAAATTATTCGGGAAAAAAAACGAGGAGGAAAAAACGATGACAAAATTAAATATCGGTATTATTTTAGGGAGCACACGTGATGGACGTGTAAGTCCACAGGTCGGAGAATGGGTAAAGAGTATTGCAGACCAACGTGGAGATGCAAATTACGAAATCGTCGACATTGCTAGTTTCAACCTACCATTCTTAGGTACTGGCGATCAAGGCGTTCAGGCTTGGAATGAAAAGCTTGCAAGCTTAGATGGTTTTGTATTCATTGTTCAGGAATACAACCACAGTATTACAGGAGCATTAAAGAATGCTTTGGATTCAGCACGTGATGTTTGGTACAACAAAGCTGCAGGAATAGTAAGCTACGGATCAACTGGCGGCGCTCGTGCTGCTGAACATTTACGTGGAATTTGTGGAGAACTGAAAATTGCAGACGTTCGTACACATCCAACATTGTCATTATTTACTGATTTTGAAAATGGAAGTGTCTTCAAACCACAAGCATTACACCAAGATAATATGAAAGCAATGCTTGACGAAGTCATCGCATGGAGTGGCGCATTAAAAACCTTAAGATAATAAATATAGTACAAAAGGGGAGATGACCATCATCTCCTCTTTTTTAACTTCATAAGGTCATTTTTCGCCAAAATAGAGGATATTTTGTTTATTGCTTTCCTAAAAAAATCCATTAAAATATACTTATAGGGTAAATTTACACTGACAAAGCGGTGTTGCGCGGAAAGTTGGGGAGAACCATGAGTACTAAAGCTAAAAAAGCTTATTCAAGAATCCTGCTAGCTTCACTAGTTTTGTTATTGGGTACTGTTTTTTATATGACGAACAAAGAATTATTCACAACCATAATGGATGGTGATATTGATTCGATAAAATTGATGTTAGATGAAGATTCTGCTTACTCTTACCTGTTTACTTTCATCATTATGTTAGTCCAAAACTCATTTACCGTCATTCCGCTGATTTTAGTTATTACGATAAATATCGCACTATTTGGTTTTGTGAAAGGTTTTTTTTGGAGCTGGGTTACAAGTATCGTAGGTGCCATTTTCCTGTTTATAATTGTTAGATATGTTTTTCAAGATGGACTGATAAAGAAAGTAAGTCCAAAACTGATAGAAAAAGTAGAGCAGGAAGGTTTTCTTTATGTATTTCAAGCGAGAATTTTCCCGCTTTTTCCAACGAGCCTTGTGAATCTCGTAGCAGGTTTAAGTACGATTCGTTTTTATCCTTTCTTATTTGGGACCTTATTTGGAAATTTTATTTACTTTTTTTTCTTATCCCTTATTCCTGCAGGGTTCATCTCTAAAGAAGTAAATGAATTTGTATTAGGGGGAATGGTGCTCCTGTTGTTTGTTATTTACTATAGCTATAAAAAACTTCAAAAAAGAAAACGGACAGTTGTTCTCCAAAGAGAAGGTGGAACATCGCATTTTGAAGAATAAGTTTCAACTAAAAACATTAAAAAGGTTGGTAAATTTTCGGTATAGACATTCATATGTCTGCAAAACCTAACATGGGAAATCTTATCCATGAAAGGTGGTTGGTCTTTGTGATTAGCTTTTTAGAGTTTACCAATCCTGTACGTTTCAATTTAGACGGAGCGGCAGTTATCCTGTTTTACTTTATGATATATGCGCTCGTTGGCTGGCTGCTCGAAAACAGCTATAGTTACATCACTAAGCGGAAATTTTTTAAGTCAAATTTTTTCTTGGGACCATTTAAGCCAATGTACGGCTTTGCTCCGGTGCTGTTGGTACTTCTAATTGGACCTGAAACAAAGTTGGTGGTAATCCTCCTTCTTTGCTTTTTTATCCCAACCTTTATTGAGTATCTTAGTGGGGCGTTGTTACAGAAGCTATTTCATCAGCAATGGTGGGATTATTCTGATATGCCGTTACAGCTTCATGGCCATATATGTCTGCCTTTTTCTCTTTGTTGGATCCTGCTTTCTGTTATCTGTATAAAATGGCTTCATCCTGTCATCACTTCTTTTTATGGAATTGTTGAGCCTTTATGGGCATGGGTGTGGCCAGCGGTTGGTTTATATTTCATTGCAGAACTGGCATTAGCCATTCGGAGACACTCTTCACAAGCTCTCACCCCAGAACCTACAAATCCAATACAATAATAAGTAGAAAAGAAGAGGTCAAGTGTCTCTTCTTTTTGTTTTGAAATATTTCAAAGATATTCGAAAAAATAGCCACTATGAGTCATATGAAATATTTATAAAACAGTATAGGTTATTACTATAATATGCAATCACTATGTCCCATTTTAAATATGTTTATAGGAGGGACTTAAATTCGAATGAAATGGTTAGTGAACATGCTATTTTTTTGTGTGCTGTTGGTCCTATTCGGTGAGGGTGTTTTCGCTGAAAATTCCCTGCAATTACGAATTAATGCTATTCCAGAGGGTGGTACCTTAAGGCTAGAGGCAGGTGTTTATGAAGACGCAATTCAATTAAATAAACCGATAGTGTTGGAAGGAGAAACAGGAACCGTATTTAAATCGTGTTCTTCCGAACCAATGATTACTATCTCAGGAAAAAACGTGTTCTTAAATAACATTAAAATCGTTGGTTGTAAAAATGAAAATGGCCCTGCTGAGATATTTGTCATTGGTAAAAACCATCTTCTCGAGGATATAACCATTAATACAGGGAAAATTGCAATAAAATTGGAGGATGTTGAAGATACACTCATCCGAAAAGTTAGGATTACAGGGAACACTAGTGAAAACGGAATTGATCTTTGGCAATCCAATCGGAATGCCTTTGAGAATATAGAACTAAAGGGTGTACAAGACGGTTTTTACCTTGAAAATAGCCATAATAATATCCTATTGGGTAATACCATTAGGAATTCGAGATATGGAATCCATATTATGTTTTCAGATAAAATCACGGTAAAAGATAATGTATCCGAGAGCAATTTTACCGGTGCAATGATTATGGCTTCCAACCAATCTATCATAGAAGATAATAAATTCTCAGATAATAATAGGAATGTGAATGCTCAAGGTATCCTTCTTTATGATGTCCATGATTCAAAGGTAAGTAAAAATCATATTTCAAAAAATCGTGTAGGAATGTTTATTGAGGGTTCTACCAGCAACAAGATCACAGACAATGAAGTTATGGCTAATTTTATCGGTACGCAATTGTTTAAGAATAAGAGCAACGTGATTGAAGGAAATTCCTATATTGGTAATGTAACAGAGATGCAAGCAAATCAAGGAACTACTAATACTATTCATCATAATTATTGGGATGTAGCGATGAAGCTTGATACGGATGGCAATGGAAAAAGTAATCTACCCTTTCAGGCTGATCCATACTTTTTAACTCTCGCAAAGGAAACACCAGCCTATCAACTATTTTTCCAGCACCCTGGAATGGTATTGTTGCAAAAGGTACTAAAAAGTCCGAAAGAAATGCTTGTAACAGATGAAGAACCATTAATGAAGAGCCAAATACAGAATAATGACCAACAGAATCAAGGGAACTATTCAGTCTGGTTTATGAGTCTGGTTATGATTTCTAGCAGTTTACTATTAATTTTATACGGGAGGAAAAGAGGATGAAATCTCAATTAGTAAAATTATTTACTTTGGCACTTCTTTTGTTAATTATGATTACAGGCTGTGGAGAGAAAGCACATACCCCTGTTGCAATTAACGAGGATACCGATAAATGTGAAATTTGTCATATGGCAGTAAAAGATGACCAGTTTGCCTCTGAAATTATTCTTGAAAATGGCAAGGCAATCGTATTTGATGATCTTGGCTGCATGTATAAATGGATAAAGGAAAACGAGGACAAGGAAATAGCAAAACAATATGTAAAAGACTATCATTCAAAGGATTGGCTAGAGGCAGATAAGGCCTTCTTTGTAT
>JAQSXG010000308.1 GCA_029256785.1 Neobacillus sp. | reverse complement strand
AACAACAAAAATCCTTGCAATTAATTGCAAGGATTTTTGTTGTTAATTAGGATTGTCTTTGTGTTTCAGGCTCTCTTACATGGCTCTCACTTGGCTTAAAGAGAAGTCCTAGGTTAATTAGACCAGCAAGGCCAACTAAACCGTAAATAATTCTTGAAAGGGCTGAATCCTGCCCTCCAAAGATGGAAGCAACAAGGTCAAATTGAAAGAAACCAATTAACCCCCAATTAATTGCACCGATTATTGTAAGTATTAAGGCAATACGTTGAATAGTACTCAAAATCAAATTCCTCCTTTAAATGTGGTTCAATATTAGATTGAGAAAATTGAAGAATAATTATTCATTTATAACCAGTGCATACAAAAAAAAACAAGATTTTTGCAAAAAAAATCATTTCCAATATAATGAAGAGTGGAAAGGATGGTGCAAAATGGAAAACTTTACTTTTTGGAATCCAACAAAATTAATTTTTGGCAAAGGGCAACTTGAACAATTGAAAAAGGAAGTCCCTTCATACGGGAAAAAGGTCTTATTGGTATATGGCGGAGGTAGCATTAAACGAAGCGGTCTGTATGACCAAGTCATTAATTGTTTAAGCGAAATCGATGTGCAAGTTTTTGAACTCCCAGGTGTTGAACCAAATCCCCGAATTTCAACAGCAAGAAAAGGGGTTGAAATTTGCAAAACAGAGGGAATTGACTTCATATTAGCAGTTGGCGGAGGCAGTGTTATAGATTGTACAAAGCTAATTGCAGCAGGTGCAAAATATGAGGGAGATGCCTGGGATTTAGTTGTGAAAAAAGCATTCGCACGTGAAGCTCTTCCTTTTGGAACAGTCCTAACTTTAGCAGCGACAGGTTCTGAAATGAATTCTGGATCGGTCATTACTAATTGGGAAACGAATGAAAAGTATGGATGGGGAAGCGCGGTAACTTTTCCGAAGTTCTCGATTTTAGACCCAGTTAATACCTATACTGTCCCAAGAAATCAAACGATTTATGGGATTGTTGATATGATGTCGCATGTATTAGAACATTATTTCCATTTAGAAGAGAATACGGATTTCCAGGATCGCATGTGTGAATCACTTCTTACCACAGTGATGGAGACAGCCCCTAAGTTACTAGCCGATCTTGAAAACTATGAACATCGGGCAACGATTCTTTATAGTGGAACAATGGCTTTGAACGGAATCTTGAATATGGGATACCGAGGCGACTGGGCAACTCATAACCTAGAACATGCTGTATCAGCAGTATATGATATTCCACATGGTGGGGGGCTAGCTATTCTCTTCCCACATTGGATGAAGCATAATTTAAATGTAAAACCAGAACGCTTTATGCAGTTGGCTGTTAGAGTGTTTGGTGTTAACCCAGAAGGGAAAACTGCAACTGAAACTGGACTAGAAGGTATCCAGAAATTGCGTGATTTTTGGTCAAGTATCGGTGCTCCCGCACGCTTAGCAGATTATGATATTGATGATAGTAAAGTTGAATTAATGGCAGATAAAGCCATGGTATATGGTGAATTTGGCAACTTTACAAAATTAAATAGAGAAGACGTACTATCCATTTACCGCGAATCATTGTAATAAATAAAAAAACATTTCAGATAAACTTTAAGACTCAGGCAGGTTTTGTCTGGGTCTTTTTTTTTAGAAAAAAAAAAAGTAAGTAAAAATGCACAAAATTAAGATTGTAAGAAAAATATCTAAAATGGGCACGCTTACAATGGAAGACCTTTCTTGATAATATTGTTAGCATTCGATAAAGTGAATAGTGAAAATAAAATTATGGAGGATCATAGATGACCCACGTACGTTTTGATTACTCAAAAGCATTAACTTTCTTTGGTGAACACGAACTTACATATTTAAGCGATGCGGTAAAGGTAGCCCATCATTCTCTACATGAAAAAACAGGTGCCGGTAGCGACTTTTTAGGTTGGGTAGAACTTCCTAAGAACTACGATAAAGAGGAATTCTCTCGTATTCAAAAAGCAGCTGAAAAAATTAAATCAGATTCTGATGTTTTGCTGGTTATCGGAATCGGTGGTTCCTACTTAGGTGCTAGGGCTGCTATTGAAATGCTACAACACAGCTTTTACAATGAACTTCCAAAAGAGAAGCGAAAAACACCACAGGTGATATTTGTTGGTAACAACATCAGTTCTACCTATATGAAAGATGTTATCGATTTGATCGAGGGAAAAAGCTTCTCCATCAATGTAATATCTAAATCTGGAACAACAACGGAGCCTGCACTTGCTTTCCGTATTTTCCGTAAACTCCTTGAGGAAAAATATGGTCAAGAAGAAGCAAGAAAAAGAATTTATGCAACGACTGATAAAGCAAGAGGTGCATTAAAAACATTGGCTACTGAAGAAGGGTACGAAACCTTTGTGATTGCTGATGATATTGGCGGACGTTATTCCGTGCTAACTGCAGTAGGTTTACTACCAATCGCTGTTAGTGGAGCAAATATCGAAGCAATAATGGAGGGAGCTGCAAAAGCACAGGAGGACTTCAGCCCTTCAGAGCTGGTTGATAATCCAGCATACCAGTATGCTGCAGTAAGAAATGCGCTCTATAATAAAGGAAAAACCATAGAAATGCTGATTAACTATGAACCTGGCCTTCAATACTTTTCAGAATGGTGGAAGCAATTATTTGGAGAAAGTGAAGGAAAAGATCAAAAGGGGATTTTCCCATCATCAGCAAATTTCTCAACTGATTTACATTCACTTGGACAATACGTTCAAGAGGGGCGTCGGGATTTATTTGAAACGGTTATTAAAGTTGAAAACCCACGTCATGAATTAACAATAGAAGCAGAAGAAACGGATTTAGACGGCTTAAATTACCTTGCCGGACAAACTGTTGACTTTGTAAATAATAAAGCTTTTCAAGGTACCATGCTTGCACACACTGATGGTGGAGTACCGAACTTAATCCTGACAATCCCAGCAATGGATGAGTACACATTTGGCTACCTCGTCTACTTCTTTGAAAAGGCTTGTGCAATGAGTGGCTATCTCCTTGGTGTCAATCCATTTGACCAGCCAGGCGTAGAGGCATACAAAGTAAACATGTTCGCCCTACTAGGAAAACCAGGATTTGAAGAGAAGAAAGCAGAACTTGAAAAACGACTATAAATAATAAGTAGAGTACTGAAATAAAAATTCAGTACTCTATTTTTTTTATTTTTGGGGAAACTAATAAATAATGATTTAAAGGGGGCTTTAACATGATTGAGATACCATCCAAAATAGAAGGTAAACAATTTGATTTGTATAAGCTTGAACAAAAATTAAAACCAATTGGGTATTCGATTGGAGGCAATTGGGATTATGACCATGGTGCCTTTGACTATAAACTTGACGATGAAGTGGGGTACCAGTTCCTAAGGGTTCCATTTACAGCAGTAGATGGTCAATTAGATGCGCGAAATTGCACTGTGGAGATGGGGCGACCATTCCTTTTATCTCATAAGTATCAAATAGGGTTGGATGACCATGCAGACGCTGGGGCTTTCTCTGGGACAGTAAATCAGTTCCAAGAACCCGTTGACAAGGACGCGAGCTTCCCTGAAAAATATGTGGATAATGGAAAAAGGCTTGTCGAAGAGCTTGAAGTGCTATTAACAGATTTGAATTAATACGAGTAATAAGTCATAGGTATTGTAATATAATGTTCACTTAAGATTCATTATTATTTATATTTCCTACTTGTTTTTAGGTATAAAAACTTATAAATTAAGGTTATTAATATAACTATAGTATTAAAAGGGAAAGAGGCTAGAGCTATGGAAACGAATATGAACGCATTATTATCTACAATTGAAAAAACGAGAATTGAAATGATTGATTTAGCACAACAATATGGATATTCTAATCAAAATGTAGTTCAATGCAGCCAAAAACTCGACTCTCTTTTAAATGTTTATCGCAGTAAAGAAATTAAGCATTAAATAATCCATATATATATTCCAATTGAACAAGAAGCACACGGGAGATCAATTCCGTGTGTTTTTTCTGTCTATTTACAAATGGGGACGAACTGAAGTGGTCTTAATTACTTTAAAAGGAATAAACTTCATCCAGTTTGCAAACTTTATTAAATAAGGAAGTTTCACTTTATGAGGTGTGAAAATGTGTACACAGAAATTAAAAAAGAGAGAAGACTGATTCTTTTTGCGTTACTAGTTTTGGCCATTTATCTTTCCCCACTCTTTATCCTTCAAGAGAATGCTCATATACGCGTTCATGATAATTTGGATTCGAATTTGGCATGGTACAAGGTATTGGCTGAAAGTGGGGAAATGTTTGGAGCAATCGACAGTTCGATTCCACAAATTATCAATGGAGTACCAAGGAACACATTTGGTACGGAATATAGCATTATCGTATGGTTGCATGCTATTTTTCCAACAATGATTGCCTATGGAATAAGTCAGGCACTAACAAGGGTAGTTGCTTTTTTGGGAATGTATTTACTATTGAAAAGACATTTCCTTCCTGGGGAACAATGGTTATTCCTTCAGGTAGCCACAGCACTTGCCTTTGCATTAACCCCATTTTGGCCATCGGGAATGCTTAGTACATTGGGAATGCCCCTGGCACTGTGGGCGTTTCTGTCGATTCGAAATGGAGAGGGAACAACAAGGGAATATATTGTACTCACCCTTCTGCCTTTCTACGCAAGTATCGTGTTAGGGTTTTTCTTTTTTCTAAGTGCAATGGGGATTCTTTGGCTAGTTGATGTGATGAGAGGAAGAGGTTGGAACCTGCGTTTTCTTCTAGCTATTGCTTATATGACAGTGATTTTTATGCTTGTTGAATATCGCCTAGTTTATTCCTTTTTGTTTTCAACTGAACCGAATAGCCGTGATGAATATTTTCATGCGGCACTTCCTTTCTGGAGGGCAGTTCGACTGACAATTAAAAACTATGTTTTAGGACACACGCATGTAATGACCGTTCACGGATTAATTATTCTCCCAGTGACTTTTTTAGCCTTCATTTTTGTCTGTAAAAGAAAGCTTTGGAAGCAAAATAGACTGTTTCTTTTTTTCTTTATCTTAAACTTTCTTTTGTCACTATGGTATGCCTTTTGGTTTTATAAAGGTTGGTTGCCGTTGACAAAAATATTTCATTTTATGGATACGTTTAATTTTGCCCGTTATCATTTTTTGAGGCCAATGGTTATTTATGTTGATTTTGCACTCGCATTAATGATCTTATCAAAACAAGGGCTAAGTTGGTCGAAAACAGCCAAAGTGCTAGCCGTTTTGCAGATACTAGTATTGGGTTTATTCAATGATGAAATAATCTATCATAAAAAACCTACAGTGAAAGAATTTTATGCTGTGGAGTTATTTGAAGAAGTGAAAGAGCATATCGGTCTTGAGCCAAAAGATTATCGAGTAGCAAGTATCGGTATTCATCCTGCCATTTCGCAGTATAATGGCTTTTACACTATCGATACCTATAATAATTTTTATCCATTAACCTATAAACATCAGTTTAGAAAACTAATTGAAAAGGAATTAGATAAAAATAAAACAATTCGAAAGTATTTTGATACTTGGGGAGGACGCTGTTATATCTTTACGGCGCAGTTCGGAAAAAGATATATGATCAAGAAGGATTCGAAAAGGCAATTAAAAGACTTCGAGTTCAATACAGAGGTTTTCAAGGAAATGGGTGGTAGGTATATCTTTTCTGCTATACCGATTAATAATGCAGAAAAAAATAATCTAACCCTAGAAAAAGTGTTTGAATCAAAGAGTGCAGCATGGAAAATTTACTTATATAAAACATTGTAAACAGCGGAGGTCCAGACTATATGATAGAACCAGTTCTAACGATTGTCGTACCCTGTTATAACGAGGAAGCGGTTTTACCTGATACGATTTCACAATTGAGCCAACTAATCAAAGCACTAGTAGGAGAACAACTAATTTCAAAC
>JAQSXG010000307.1 GCA_029256785.1 Neobacillus sp. | reverse complement strand
CCGATTATGTCCAGATATGTGGGATGCAGCTGAAGGCAGATATTCCTGAAGATAGCAGAATTATAACGAGTGATGATGTGTTTGATTATATGTTGAATATCCGGAATCTCAATGAGGGAATTGACCAAAAACGGGATGTCCTTTTTGAAGAGTATTTGGATGCGAAGTATTCCCATTTTCAGATGAAGTCGATCGCTGATTATGAGCAGTTGAAAAAGGTGAACTTAGCTAGGAGTAAAACACAGTCTCGTTTTGTCAGGAATGAGTTGATGGATAATGTGCGGGAATATTCGAATGGGGAGAGTGCGTTCAAGTATTTCACTGAAAAAATTGGTGAGAATGGGCTTTATATTTTGGATGAGCCGGAAAACAGTCTTTCTCCCAAACGCCAGATGGAATTGGTGCAGTTTATTGAGGACTCGGCTCGGTTTTTTGGCTGTCAGTTTATCATATCCACCCATTCTCCGTTCCTGCTATCGATGAGAGGGGCAAAAATTTATAATTTGGATGAAAAACCTGTGCGGGTGAGACGGTGGACGGAACTAGATAATGTTCGTACGTACTATGATTTTTTTAAGAGTCATGAGAGTGAGTTTTGAGGTGTCGAGAGGTGGTGAAAAGTGCCCCTCGGAGACGCTGTGTTAATGGTTGGGCTGGGTGATAAAGAGACGAAATATAAAAGAAAGATATTGACTAAGATAAGAATTATATTAAACTAAAATTAGTTCTATCCTCAAATTCTTCTCTTTTATTTTTCTACTCCACAAGTCTATTACTTACTCCAATTGTATTCACATTGATCCACTTTTTCATTCGCATTAACACTCATTATTTTTAAAATTAACTGAATCATTCGTGGTGTCATATGAAGGTTATAAATTGCCCATGTTGTGGATATTTGCATTTCGCTACTTTCTTTCGGAGAATTAACAATATTAGTTAGGGTCCGTCGGAGAAAATGAGGAAAGAAAATTTGCTAAGGCTTGGCCACTAATTTTGATTGGCTAGGTTGTAAAAGACATGACCATTGAATTGGGAGGGTGACGCTATGGGATTTGAGGAAGAATACCAGGACTTTTTGAATGCTCACTTGCAGGCAAGGACAGGTGAACGGTTGAGGCGCTTACAAGAGGGGCACAACGAAGCTGAAGAGCTGTTTTTGAAGCAAGTGTGGTGGCCGTTATTTTATCATTTTAGGTATCTTCATCCAGAATATGAAGTCGATGATTTCAAGGATGGCAAAAGATATTTGGATTTTGCTTATATTCGTCCCGCCATCCGGATTTGCTTTGAGGTCGACGGGTATGGCCCTCACCTAAAGAACATAAGCAGATGGCAATTTTCCGATAATCTGGAACGTCAAAACCAGTTGGTAATTGACGGATGGACCGTCATCCGCTTTTCTTTTGACCAAGTGAAAGAAAAGCCTCGTCGATGCCAACAGATTGTTCAGCAAGTGATTGGCCGATGGATGGGTGATGAACTGGACCAGACGCCTCTTTCCTTTGTCGAAAAGGAAGTGCTTCGGCTAGCGGTTCGAAAAGGGGAAGCCATCTCCCCAACAGAAGTCGAGAAGTTTTTGAAGCTAAGTGATAAGACGGTAAAGAAGGTATTCTCTCAATTAGTTGATAAAAGAATGTTGATTCCTGCATCGGGGATTAAGAGGATCCGTTCTTATCGGTTGGGGGAACACGTTAAGAGTCCAATTTGGTGAATAGACGGAAAAATTCCGCTTAATTAGCGAATATCAGTCAAAATGGCTTCAATAGACGGAGAAATTCCGCCTATTGAAGCGAAAAACGTGAATATGGGGGATTTTGAGCTGTATAACCGGAAAAACTCCGCTTATTTACACCGAAACGAGGTCCATACTTAATTTAACCGGAAAAACTCCGCTTATTTTACTACTGCTGGTTGCTTATCTAGTACGGGTTTAGAAATAAGTGTTCATTTATTTTTATGATTACTATTCAGTAATTCTGCCTCTATTTCTTCGTCTGATACGTAAGCCTCTTCCTTCCTTTCAGGAATTAACAATAAAATCCCTAAGATTAAAACAACTATAATTAGACAAACAGAAAAAGTATTCACCACTAGATCTGTGGCCATAGCTATTTGCCAAACAATTGAGGTGGTAAGCAAAGATAAACTAATGATTAACAGTCCAAATAACCTGTACATAACATCTTCCTTTCAATATCCAGTTAAGTCGATACTGGTATATTATTCTAGAAAACAGTTGGGTTTTCCTGCCAATTCCATTGCATCTTTTTGTTCTTCAGCAATTAATCTGATTCAAACGAAAAAAACCACAGAGATACTCTGCGGTTTTAAAAAGTGAATAAGTACGAAAAGTAGAAAATCAAAGGCATACAGGGATGTTTGATTTGGAAAACTTAAATTGGTCTTCCACGCTTCCCCAATCATAAAAAAGTTCTTGTAACTTAACTTTAAATAACATTTTCTTTAGTTATTTTTATTAATTTCTCCAAATGATTTCCTTCGGCTAAACCAGTGACCAACTAAATAGGTTAAACTAAGTATGAAAAATGAATAAATTAACGACCAATCAAGTTTCTTATACAAATCAATAGCAGTCATTAGTGGCAGACCGACAAATGCACCAAATCCACCATAAAGAATTGCTTTTATGTAGGGATTAAATCGGGGCTTAAATTGTAGCAACAGCATTGCTAAAACAGGCAAAACCGAAAGTCTGAATGAAAAATTTACAGTAGCTACGGGGATTATTTTTACAGGGTAAACCCAATTTCCAAAACTAACCCCAATCGTATCCTGAATTTCTGATATAACCATCAATAGTAAACCAACGGAAAATAAACGAGCTGAGTTTTGGCGGTCACGGAATATCGCCCAAACAATCCAAGGAACAATCATCATTGCTAGTGCTATCCACCATTGCCATGTAAATAAGAAAGCGTTCATAATTGAATCAACAGTTAACTGATTTGCCTCAATAATTTTTTGAGTAGCTTTATCTATTTGGCTTAACCCTTGCTTGTAAGTCACTAATTTATCCCCTTCTTCAACTTTGGTTTCGTTGAATATTAGTATTCACCACAACTCTTGAACTATACAGTTTCTATAGTAAGCTCAGCAAAAAGAAGCATTACTCCTTCTAAACCTTAATTATGATAAAATAAAAAAACGTCTAATCCCATATGTATCAAGGGTTTAGACGTTTTTATTCCCAGATTTTTTTGAAGAACAAAATTTAACAGGTATTTTCTTTAGTAGTTATATCCTTCACAACATCTTCTAACGTAACATTTCTTAAAACCTTCTCCATCGCCAATTGTGCTGCTGTGAATAATGGTTCAATTGTATTCTGGATATTCCTACCTACGGGACAATTAGGATGTGGACTTTCATGTATGCTAAACAGTTCTTTCTCCTGTACAACATTCACTGCCTTATAAACGTCGAAAAGTGTAATATCAGATAATTCCTTTGCGAGTTTGGCCCCTGCAATTCCTGGACGTACCTCTATCAAACCAGCTTTTTTGAGCATTCCCATTAGTTTTCTTATTACGGCTGGGTTTGTGTTAACACTTGAAGCTAAAAATTCAGAAGATGTTATGCCATCTTTATTAAATTCAATTAGAGTCAATATATGAATTCCGACAGCGAATCGGCTGCTGATGGACATGGTCAATGATCCCCCTATTAACTATACTGTTATTTATTTCTTTTCATGTAAGTAATTTGATTACAAGTTTATTATACCAAACTAAGAACAAAATAATAAATAGAACTTCACATGTTGACAAAACGGTTACATGTAATTAAAATGAATACATGTAATAGATGTTGTTACAGGTTAGATTAAGCGGGAGGGAATAGTAATGAAAATATTAGTTACTGGGGCAACAGGAAAATTAGGTTCAAAGGTTGTAGAATCATTATTGAAATCTATATCTGCAAGTGATCTGGCAGTAAGTGTTCGTAATCCAGAGAAAGCAGAAGGACTTCGTGCCCGCGGGGTGGAAGTTCGTCAAGGTGATTTTGACCAACCAGGAACATTAGATAATGCTTTTAAAGGGATTGACCGCCTATTAATTATTTCTGCTGATGGTGACAATGAAACAAGAATCCATCAACATACTAATGCTGTCCAAGCAGCTACGCGTGCAGGAGTAAAATTTATTGCTTACACAAGTTTAGCAAACGCAACAGAAAGCAAAAATTTAATGGCTCCTCCTCATGTTGCCACAGAGGCAGCTATCATTAAGACGGGTATTCCTTATTCATTCTTGCGTAACAATTGGTATTTGGAAAACGAAATCGGAAGCATTCAAGGTGCTATAGCAGGAGCTCCATGGGTAACTTCTGCTGGAGAAGGTAAAGTAGGCTGGGCATCGCAACAAGATTACGCAGATGCAGCAGCCACGGTACTTGCTGGAAACGGTCATGAAAACACAGTGTATGAACTTTCTGGTCCTCTTTTAACCCAAGTAGAATTGGTATCTATTCTTGGTAATGTATTGGGTAAAGAAGTACCTGTACAACAAGTTAGTGACGAAAACTATGCTGAGATCATGAAAGGCATAGGTTTACCTGATTTTGTGATTCCGATTGTAGTAGGAATTCAAGAAAGCATTCGGAACGGATCACTAGAAGTTGAAAGCAATGATTTTGAAAAAGTTCTTGGTCGCTCCGTTACGCCTATTAACGAAGCACTGACTCAACTTGTTAATGGAATTTCACAAACAAAATAATAATCAACGAAAAAACCGACATTAAGTCGGTTTTTTTCAGTTACGATCCTAAAGGGGAGGTCTGTGGCTTTACGCATATTGAGTTTTGAGGCTTTTTATCGCCTTGGTTACGGCCCTGTAGGGATTGGTAACATCCATTCCGATCCCTGTTGGACCGTCTAACACGTTATAAAAATCCGGGTGGAGTATGGTGGTTGCTATCGCAGATGCTTGGAATGTCCCGTCAGCTAAGTAATATATCTCCACAAAATAGCACCTGCGTCTATAAACAAACTTCTCCCAAACTACCTTTTTTTTCACCTTTTGGATCAACTTCGATCACCCCAACACCATCATTTTTATTGATTGAAAAAATAATCTAGTATGTTATTTAAAGTATAGCGTTATTTGTGGGAGATAGGTTATCGGTATTTTTTAATATTTGGTTTTTTACTATTGTGGTGGTGCTTATAATAACTAAAGAAACCAAGAGAATTCCCCTTGGCTTCTTAACTCACATATGAACAAACAATTCTATTTCTTCCGTTATCCTTTGCTTCGTAAAGCAGTTTATCTGCCTTTTCTACCAGCTCAGCTGGGCTTTCACCGTTTTGCTTGCAACTTCCAAAGCTCATGGTTACGGAAAAAGCCTCTCCTTCACAGTAGAAAATATGGTTGGCCACGGATTGTTTTATTTCAGATAAGAGCGTGTTCACCTCATCTTGGTCCTTAATATAAAGAATGAGTGCAAACTCTTCTCCACCGTATCGGAAAACTTTTCCCTGTATTGCCGGAATAATAGAAGAAATAATTGCTCCTATTTGATGTAATACTTTATCTCCCGTAACATGTCCATATTTATCATTAATACATTTAAACTTATCAATATCGGTCAAGATAAGGTGAAAATCGATACCACTTTTTAAATCTCTTCGCAGATGTTCTTGAAAGGAACGATGATTTAATAGATTTGTCAAATAATCACGATTTGCTACTTCAACTAACAGGTTCTTCTCGGAAAGCTGCTTCCTTTCTCTTGAAACAATAATTCCTCCTAATCCACCTATCAGTAGTAAAAAGCAAACTTGACTAAAATAAATTGTAAAACTATTTAAAGAGAAGACATCTGGTACTTGTATGAAAAAAATAATCGAATAAACCAAAATAAATAGAAAGGCGGAAATGATGCCACCTATGAATCTCCAATAAACAGTAATATGTAAAATAATTAAGTAGGATACGGGAAGCAGCGGACTA
>JAQSXG010000306.1 GCA_029256785.1 Neobacillus sp. | reverse complement strand
GTTATTATGCTCTTTGCTATTAATAGCAGAGGATAAATCCCAACAAACACCAGCGCGGACACCAGGAATTTTATTTAAAACCATTCCGCTACCGATGCCGACTCCATCGATCATGATGCCAATGTATTGATCATTCGTTGCAACCGTTTCTCCTACAAGAAAGGCAATATCCGGATAATCCACTGATTCATTTTCCTGACAGCCAAAATCAAGATATTCAATCCCTAGCTCAGTTAAGTATTTCTTTATTGATTCTTTTAATTGGTATCCACCATGGTCACTGCCAATCGCAACTTTTTTCATAGGTTTTGTTCTCCTTTTGCAAATGCAGCGATAATCTCATCAAAAGGCTTGGCATTCAAGCTTGCACCGCCAACGAGTACACCATCAATATCTTCCATGGCACTATAGTCAGCTGCATTTTTTTCATTCACAGATCCACCATATAAAATCGAGATCGTTTCTGCGGTTTGACCCATTAATTGAGTCATTACTGAGCGGATATAGGCATGTGATTGTTGTGCCAGTTCAGGTGTAGCTGACTGACCCGTACCAATTGCCCAAACCGGCTCATATGCAATAATAAACTGGCTTGAATCAATATCCTTTAAGGCACCGAAAAGCTGTGTTTTCAAGACCTGTTCCGTTTGAAGCAGGTTCTTCTCTTCGAGCGTTTCACCGATGCAAATAATCGGGGTGAGTCCTGCCTTGATTGCCTGCTTCACCTTCATATTTACGATCTCATCATTTTCACCAGCATATTGGCGTCTTTCAGAATGGCCGATGATTACAAACTCACAGCCCATTTCCTGCAACATACTTGTTGATGTTTCACCCGTGTAGGCTCCTTGATCCGCCCAATGCACATTTTGTCCACCTAAAGCAACGGATTTCTTTTGCTGCTTGATAAATAGCTGTGCTGGATATAACAGATGTGTCGGCGGACAAACAACAACCGACACATTGGTTGTGCTAGTTAATTCCTGAAAAAATTCAACCGTACCAGAAAGAGTTTTATTCATCTTCCAATTGGCTACTACATAGGTTTGCCGATCCTTCTGGAGCTGCAATCCACCTAAGGCTTGGCCAATGGTATCTCTGACTAGATTTTTAATATAATTTTCAATGGATTGTTCCATCTTCATCCACCTTATTCAGCTTTCGGTAAAATTCCATCTACCTCAAGGTTTGGACGTGGAATCACGTGTACAGAAAGAAGTGTTCCCACACGTTGAGCTGCCTCTGCACCTGCTTCTGTTGCCGCTTTTACTGCACCAACATCACCGCGTACCATAACAGTTACTAGACCTGCACCTACAAATTCTCTACCTACTAATGTTACGTTTGCTGCTTTAACCATTGCATCAGCAGCCTCGATTGCACCTACTAATCCTTTTGTTTCGATCATTCCTAATGCTTCTTGACTCATTTTATTTCCTCCTCTAGGGTTCGCTAATTTTGGTGTTTCTTGTTTTTTCGTTTTTTTCCCGGTTTGCTTTTCTTCTTTTGAATTAGCCAATGAAATCCACCTACTATATTATTCTTAATCCATCTACTAAAACGCAGCGTCTCTGACGAGTAAAGGTTTTAGCACTGGTTAATCCTTCACCAGTAGGACCAGCGATGGTGAGAGTGGTAAAGCCTTCACTTTCATAGCCTAAACCAGCTACGGAAGGTCCATTTTTCACAAAAATGGTTGCTTGAATTTCTTGAGCCATCTTTGTTAAATTCGTGATATTTTGTGAATGCATAATAGCTGTATGTCGGTTACCTTTTTCAGCAATAACCGCCAGTTCAATGGCAGTATCTACATTAGGTACTCGAACGATTGGTAGAATTGGCATTAACATTTCTGTCATCACCAATGGGTGATCCTTTGTTGTTTCAGCAATAATCAGCTTTACATTCGGGCTAGCTTGAATTCCGGCAGCCTGCAAAATGACGTGTGCATCTTTGCCAATAAAATCCCTGTTCGGATAAAACTTATCGTTTTTCTTTGTAAGCACTTTTTCGAGCAGCTTTTCTAATTGGAAACCTTTTACCTCAAAAGCACCATTCTTCACCATTTCAGCTTTTAATCCATTCGCAACCTTTTCAACAACAAATACTTCTTTCTCAGCAGTACATAGGACATTGTTGTCAAAGCTTGCGCCTGTTACAATATCTGCCCCAGCCTTTGAAAGGATTGCTGTCTCATCAACAACTACAGGTGGATTACCCGGACCAGCTGCAATGACTTTTTTACCAACAGCCATCGCTGCCTTTACGACAGGACCTCCGCCAGTTACGACTAGAGCATTAACATTTGGGTGATTCATAACTTGTGCAGATGTTTCTAGGTTTGGACTTGCCACCGATGTTAGTGCGTTCTCTGGTCCGCCTGCAGCGACAATTGCCTGATTTAACAACTGCAAGGTTTTTATCGAAACACGTTTAGCACTTGGGTGCGGATTATAAACCACTGTATTTCCTGCTGCAATTAACGAAATTGAGTTATTAATAACCGTTGCAGCTGGGTTGGTTGATGGTGTAATCGATCCAAAAACACCGATTGGTGCATATTCTACAAGAGTTAGACCATCATCACCTGAATAAGCAGTGCTTACTAAATCTTCAACTCCAGGTGTTTTATTGGCAGCAAGCAATATTTTTGCAATCTTATCTTCTACTCTACCTAACTTTGTTTCTTCCACAGCTAATTCTGCCAATTCCTTAGCATGCTCACGGCTGACTTCTCGCATGTTTTCAATCATTTGTCTTCTAGCTGCTATTGGGAGCTTACGAAGCTTGTCCCAGGCAAGGCGAGCAGCGGCTGCTGCTTCATCCACAGTTGAAAACACGCCATTTCCTAAACTAACATCGTCCAAAGCAGTAACAGTACTGGCCGTGCCTTGAGCTTGACCTAGTTGCTGTAGCACTTGCTCGACCATTTTTTTAATATCTGTTTCATTTATTTGCAAGGTTAGTTACCTCCTTTTTTAAAGGTTAAGGACCCTTGTATCTCAATTTGATCGACAATTCCCACGATTGCCGCATCAACGGGCACACCATTTGTAATCTCTGTTTGTCTTGCTGAACTTCCACTAACAAGCAAAACCACTTCCCCGATACCTGAACCAACGGTATCAATGGCAACGATAGGCTTGCCGTCCTCTTCGATACTTCTCATATCAAGTGGTTGTACAATCAGGAGTTTTTTCCCTCTTAGCTTCTCTGCCTTTGTAGTTGAGACAATCGATCCAACCACTTTACAAATAATCATTGGCTATCCTCCTTTCGAGGATTGCTGAATTTGAATTTTTAAATCCTTGGCTAAGTCCTTGGCTGCAGGTGTTACCTGACTTTTTGATGGTATAACAATTTCCGTTAATCCCTCTTGATGAGCTTTTTCGATGTGTTTTTCAAGAATAAGCGCTTTCTTTTCCTCGTAAGCTACCATTTGCTGTTCCACATTCTTTGATAGTTTATTCAAAGGTACCCAGCTCACTTGGTCTGTTCGAATCTGTCTTATGTAAGATTGAATTCGTTCCTTCACCGTGTGAGGTGCATGGATCTGTTGATAAACGGTTGGTTCAATATGGTTGTTAGCGATTACAATTGGCTTTCCAAGCATTTGGTACTGAATAGCTAACCAGACTGCTAACTCATCATCAATCGTTAAAGCAAGTTTGGATAATAACCGGTACGATGCTGACGGAACAACGAGAACCGAAGTGTTTTCAATAATCGAAACCAAATCCTTCTGCTCGGTCTCTTCTAGTAAAATATAAGACTTCCCTTTAAGTTGAGCAGGAAAGGGTAGCCATTCACTTGTAACTAGTAAGGTTGCTTCATAAGCCTCAAGTAGCGGAGTAATCGCTTCCAAGACCTCTAAAGGCTTCGGAGATTGATAGCCTAATAGAATAGCAATGGATCGATTTTTACTATTTTGCTGGTGTTCCTTCAGGTAAGCTTCAACGACCTGTTGTACAAGCAGTTTAACCTGTGCTTTTACATCCATGCCATCAACCCCTTTTACTTTCGACAGCGACAATCTCACCAAGTTGTCCATTTTTAATGTTCGCTGCATTTGCTTCATCTAAATCTATGTGCATTTCCAACTTGTATTTAGGCGAAATTCGAATTAGCACATTTGAAAAAATAACCCCGCGCTCGCCATCGACTTTCACTTGGACAAGATCACCATCATTTACTCCAAAGGCTTCTCCATCACTAGTATGCATATGAATATGCCTTGCAGCACAGATTAACCCTTCTTCAATCGTAACTTGCCCGCGTGGACCCTGAATCGTAATTGATTCTGAACCTTTAATATCACCTGAGGTCCGAATCGGTGGCTTCACACCTAAGGAAAAACCATCGAATAAGGATACTTCAACCTGGGTACTTCCTCTTGCTGGTCCAAGAACACGTACATTGGTAATCTTCCCTTTTGGTCCGATAAGTGTAACGGTTTCTTTTGCGGCAAACTGATTGGGCTGAGACAAATCCTTAAGTTTATTTAGCGTATATCCCCGCCCAAATAACCTCTCCACATGCTCTGGTGATAAATGAATGTGTCGGTTTGATGCGGCAATGGGAACCTTCTTCGATTGCTGAAGTGTGTTTCTGACAATCTCTTGAACGATTTCTCTTATTGCTTCTTTATTCATTGATGTTCATCACCCCCCATATCGAGTAGTGCCTTCGCAGTATACTGATCGGTAATAAGAACATTTGCATGATGGCCGCATAGGGCACCATAAATTCCATCTACTTTTGTGTTACCACCAGCGATAAGGATGCCATATTCCTTTCCAGCTAGCTCCGAGAGTTCAATCCCAATCGTACGATCATTAAGAGCTTGATGGCTTATCCGCCCTTGACTGTCAATAAATCGCGAACAAATATCGCCAACAGTTCCATTAGTATGAAGTGTTTCAATATCACTGTCTAAAAAGTAGCCTGCACGCATGAGAGTAGATTGTTCTCCAGGTTCACCTACTGTGAAAATGGCGATATTTGCCTTTATCCCCAATTCCAATACCTTTTTCACATGACGATCAGCAATAATTGCCTGCTTGACGACAATATGATCGACCACCGCAGGAACCGGTAAGAAATGTGGGGTCGTATGAAAAGCATTCGCTAGACCATTAATAATTTCCGATGAATATGTATTTGATTCTGAGTAGCTCACCCCACCATTTAACTGGACAACGGTGACATCTTTTACATTCTTTGGCTGAATTTTTTTTACTAGGTGATATAAAGTTGTCCCCCATGTAATCCCAATCGTATCTTCATTTTGGACAATGTCATATAAATAATCTGCTGCGACCTCACCAAGTTTTTCTTTAATAAGGTCATCTGCATATTCAGGTATAGGAGCAACAATACAGTGCTTTAAATTGAATTTTTCCTTTAGTTGCATTGCAATTTGCTGGACATCCTCTGCCGGATTAATTATTTTGATATGAACAACGCCTTCTTCCACTGCTTGCATGAGAAGCCTGGAGACGGTGGGGCGGGAAATACCTAATCTTTTCGCGATTTCTTGTTGACTGTAGTCTAATTGATAGTACATTTTAGCTACTTCAACTAATCGTGAAATTTTTTCATCCGCCATTGTACAATCACCTAATTTTTGAAGAGTATGAAAATAGAAAACGGTTACATAATGTATTTAAAAAAAGCACATCTGTTCATCACCTATTCTGTTGTCGTGAAATTATGTAAAGTAGTGATGAACATTTGTTAATTCAATTATAACTCACCCTATCAATCTGTCAATCACCTAAAACACAAAATTCCGACATTTTTTTCACTCTACTATAATTCTACTATTTTAGTTATATATGGATACAAAAAAGAACACTTCCCATTTACATTTTGTAAATGACAAGTGTTCTTTTAGTCAGATCAGATTATCCCTTTTAACGAATTTGTTAATGTTTTAATAACAAACTGCAGGTCTTCTTCTTTTATGTTTAATGGCGGTGAGAGGGTTAGGACATTGTT
>JAQSXG010000305.1 GCA_029256785.1 Neobacillus sp. | reverse complement strand
TAGTATGTTAGGTCGTAATCTTAGAAACTCTGAAAGCAGGCTATTAATTGTGTTAATTCCGAGTATATCAAATCCCTTTTACACAGAAGTAATTAATGGGATTCAACATACAGCAATTGCTAACAATTATAATATTCTCCTTGGTGAAACTGACTCCAATCCACAGCGAGAAAATATTTATTTTAATATGATAAAAAATAAACTGGCTGATGGGGTCATTTCGATGGATCCAGCGGTTAATATGAAAAAGCTTAACGATTTGGCTGAGAAGCATCCAGTTATTCTATGTAGTGAGTACGTCGAAGGGGGCAGTATACCTTACGTAACCATTGATAATGAGCTCGCCGCCTACCATGCTGTTAAACATTTAATTAAATTAGGAAATAAGAAAATAGCAATGATCAATTCAGACGAAAAGTTTCTATATGCACGTCAACGTAGGAGGGGCTATGAGCGGGCATTGAGAGAGTTTGACCTCCCCATCCGTGAAGAGATGATTTATCACACGAAGCAATTGGATTTTCAGGATGGAGTTCAAGCAATGAGAATGCTGCTTCAATTAAATGAAAAACCGTCAGCCATTTTTGCTGTATCCGACACGTTAGCCATTGGCGCATTAAAGGAAATAAACGCAAGCGGCTTTCATGTTCCAGATGATATGGCCATAGTAGGCTTTGATAAAATCAGCTTTTCAAATATGACCAATCCAACACTTACAACGGTATCACAGCCGATGTACAAAATGGGATGTACAGCCGCAAACATGTTGATTAATCGGATAACTGGGAACCATGTGGAAAGTATGTTATTGGATCATGAATTAGTCATTCGGGAGTCAACCATGGGGTAGTATCCTAAAAAGTGTTCATAGGAGGTATGTTCAATGGGAATCAAGGTAGGGATCATTGGCTCTGGTTCAATCACGAAATTCCGCCATGCACCAGAGTATATGGCCAATCCACATGTAGATGAAATCATTTTTTTTGACCACAATCTAGAACGAGCCCAGGCACTTGCCCAGGAATTTGGTGGTCGTGCGGTGAAAAACGTGGAAGAACTATACAATGATCCTAGTATTGTGGCGATCAGCGATTGTTCTTCTAATGAAGCCCATCATATAAATTCTACCAATGCCTTGTTACATGGCAAGCATGTGCTATGTGAAAAGCCTTTAGCGATTAACGTAAAATTTGCGGAAGAAATTCTTGAAGCGCAAGCTAAATCGGGTATGAAGTTGATGGTTGGGCATAATCAACGATTTACAAAAGCTCACCAAAAAGCCAAGGAACTGATTGATAAAAAAGAATTAGGAGAAGTGCTAACTTTCCAAACGTCCTTTGGTCACCAAGGACCTGAAAGCTGGGGAATAAACAAATCAAATTCTACCTGGTTTTTTAAAAAAGAACGATCTCACTCTGGTGTTGCCGGGGATTTAGGGATTCATAAAATAGATCTGATTAATTATTTATTGGACGATGAAATTACAGATGTGCATGCTTTCACTGGTGCGTTAGATAAAGTCGATGAAAATGGTGTTCCCATTGAGGTTTGTGACAATGTTGTCTGCGCCTTAAAGACAAAAAAAGGACGAATAGGAACAGCATCCTTTTCGTGGACCTATTACGGTTCTGAGGATAATTCAACGACCATCTATTGTCAAAAGGGGATTATTAAAATCTATCATCATCCAAAATACCAGCTGATTATCGAAAAGAATGATGGAGAAATTACCAACTATCAACTCGAGCCCATTCAAACGAATGATAATCAAACAAATAGCGGTGTGATCGATGCATTTATCTCATCGATTATGAATGATGAAGAACCAATCGTCACTGGCTATGAGGCTATTAAAACTCTTAGAGTAATAGAGAAAATACTGAATGGTTCTTAAAGCACAGTAAAAAGTATAGTTGATAGAAGGCTTTGATAATTTTTCATGTTGAACTGAATATAACTTTAGAAGTCTAAATATAATGAACTATCCGGAATTAGTGCGTACGAATCAATTTTATGTTTGTAACGGATTACATATTTGACGGGAGGTTTGGTATGTTACAACAGCTTACGATCAATTCGAATACGTATCATGGTTTTTCTTTGGAGGATGCGGTAAAAGGAGCTAGTAGAGCTGGTTTCAACCAGATAGAATTAGCCGCTGTTAAGGATCATACGGCACATGTTTTACCCGATATGTCCCAAGAACAGCTGAATGAAATTAAGGCATTGCTTCAGGATTTCGGGATGAAATGTGTAGGGATTGGCGCACACAGTAATGTAATGAACGAAGAAGGAATGGCTAATCTATTAAAAAGCATTGATTTGGCTGTGGAATTTGATTGTGAATTTGTCATTACCGCAACAGGTGATGCACATAACGATACAGATGTGATTGAAGATGAAGCGGTATTAGCCAGGAACTTAGAACCGATTATCGAAAAATGTGAGAAACTAAATAAGACACTGGTTATTGAAACACATGGCAATAACTATGCAACCGGTGTTTCGTTGAAAAAACTGGCGCAAAGGCTAAATAATCGAGTCAAAATTAATTACGACACTGGAAATGTAATTTTTCACGGTAATACACTACCCTATGAGGATCTAGAAGCATCTGCTGATTACGTGGAATTTATCCACTTGAAGGATAAGGCCGGCGCAAATAATGAATGGAATTTTCCCGCAATCGGTGATGGAAATCTCGATTTTTCCCAATTATTTGAAACACTTAAGAAAGCAAATTACAAGGGGCCGATTAGCGTTGAGATTGAATTTACAGCAGCTGGGCCGGCTAATCTAGAAGAAGTAAATAATAGTGTCGTCAAGTCTTACAACTATCTTTCAACAATAATTGATTCGTAGAGGTTGAAAGGAGGAAATATGCAAACTATTGGTTTAGTAGGTTTAGGGTTTATTGGAAAGACCCATTTAGAGGCGTATCAGCAGATTAATCAATGCAAGGTAAGTGCTATATGTACGAGTAATGAAGGGAAAGACCCAGAAATACCCGGTTATTACAAAGGTACCATTGTGAGGAATTTTGAAGATTTATTAATGAATGATGAGATAGATATTATTGATATCTGCTTACCAACCTATTTACATGAAGACTATATTATCAAGGCAGCAAACGCTGGAAAACATATCATTTGTGAAAAACCATTAACGTTAACGGTGGAATCAGCCAATCGAATCGTTTCTGCCGTGAATAAAAATAAAGTGAAGCTATTTGTAGGGAATGTCCTTCGATTTTGGCCTGAATATGAAGTAATTAAATCTTATAGTTTATCAGATAAACTAAGAGATATTGAATTCGTTCATGCCAGACGATTAGGTCAGCCCCCCACATGGAGTAGCTGGTTTCAGGACCCAGAAAAAAGTGGCGGCGCACTATTTGATCTCCATATTCATGACATTGATTTTGTCTACTATTTACTCGGTGAGGTTGATATTGTTTATGCTGTTGGAAATAAAAACATGTATGGTGCTTGGGATCATGTGATAACAACACTGACATTTAAAAATAATAGTAAGGCCATTGTAGAGGCTTCTCAAAGAATGCCGATGGGGTACCCGTTTACTTTTGCTCTCCGGGCACAAACGGTCAAAAATGCACTTGAATTAACGGTTGCTACTGGTGAAAATATTGAAAACATAGAAAACGGCCATCGTCAGTTTATTTATTATGCTAACCAGAAGAAGTCTCCGATAGAAATGGAAAAAGGGAATGCCTTTCAAAATGAACTCTCCTATTTTGTAAATTGTATTGAAAATAATACAGATAACACAGTGATTCCGTTAGATGACGTAGTCTATACCCTTAAGATATTAAAAGCAATCGAAAATTCCTTAGAAACGGGTAAGAAAATTCGGATGTGAGTTATCGTTTCTAAGTACTAGTGACGCAAAATGAAAGCGTTTGTTAACGAAATTTTGCCGAGGTTTTAATTTTAATCTTTAATAGATTATTAGTTACAAACAAAGGGGGTAATTTTTAGTGAAAAAGGCTTTTAAACTATTTTTGTTTCTCGTATTGATTATGGTCCCAATACTAACCGCGTGTGGTGCAGATTCAAGTGGTGATAAGGATTCAGACAAAGGAAAGGATAAAGATAAGAAAAAAATCGGTATTCTTGCACCAGCAGTTACACATGGCTGGGTAGCGGCTGTTGCTTACCATGCAGAAGCCCGTGCCAAAGAATTATCAGATGAAATTGATTACCAGATTCAAACAAGTACGAATGCTTCAGAAATGACGGCGCAATTAGATGATTTGATTACCTGGGGAGCAGATGCCATTGTAGCCTTTCCGCAATGGGAAGGAATGGAAGTACCAATCCAAAGAGCACTGGATGAAGGCATCGAAGTGGTAAACTTTGATATCGCCATCAACGCGAAAGGCGTTTACCGTGTTTCGGGAGACAACGAGGACATGGGGATTCAAGGAGCTAACTATATTGTAGATAAAATCGGAAAAACAGGAAATGTCGTGATCCTTGAGGTCCCAACAGCTGGTTCCGTTTCAGAATTAAGAAAGAAAGGCTTTGTTGATACTATTGGAAAACTTGCACCTGATATGAAGCTTCAGACGTATGCTACACAATTTACACGTGAAGATGGCTTGAAGGATTTTGCTGATATTCTAACAAGCAATGCGAAAATTGATGCCGTATACTCCATGGATGACGAAACTTCCATTGGTGTATTACAAGCAATTAAAGAAGCCGGCAGAACAGATATTAAGGTAGTCACTGGCGGTGGCGGTATGCAGGAATATTTTAATATGATGCCAGAAAACCAAGAAATCTGGATTCAATCCGCTCTTTACAGCCCAGCAATGGTAAAAGACGCTGTAGACGTAGCCGTTAAAGTACTAAAAGGCGAAAAAGTTGAAGAAGTAACCATCATACCAACAACCATAGTAGACAGAGACAATTACAAAGACTTCCTAGACGCCAAATCTCCGTATTAGGTTTTTGGAAATTTAAAAAAAGTACCCACTTATCGTGCACAAAAATAGAGGCGCGGTCGGGGTGGCCAGTTAGGGTCGATGAAACAGGTCTTCATCGACCGAACCTCCAGAGAACGAAAAGTTAGGGTCGATGAAACAGGTCCTCATCCACCGAACCTCCAGAGTACGTCTATAAAAAAATAACAACAAAAGAGAGGGTATGGCACTGCTATAGCCTCTCTTGTAATCAAATCGTGGAAGTGATGACATGATAATCGACATGAAAAGTATCAGAAAATCATTCGGCAGTAATGATGTCCTCAAAGACGTCTCATTTTCACTTAAAGGCGGGGAAATTTGCGCCTTACTTGGTGAAAATGGTGCTGGTAAATCAACACTAATGAACATCCTCGGCGGGGTCCTGCCAACAGACTCAGGTTCAATCAACATAGACGGGAAGTTAGTGGAATTCCACACCCCTTCACAATCGCAGGAAGCGGGAATCGCGTTCATTCATCAAGAACTCAATTTAATTAATGACCTACCAATTTATGAAAGTATGTTTCTAGGAAGAGAAATCAAAACAAAAAGAGGCAGCCTCGATCTCGAAAGAATGCATCAAAAAACCGTAGAGATTTTTAAGCAAATGGATGTAGATTTAAATCCAAAAACGATGGTTCGCGACCTTGATTCATCTTATAAACAAATCATTGAAATCTGTCGTGCAATGATGACCAATGCGTCCATTATCATAATGGATGAGCCTACCACCTCGTTAACCGATCAGGAAACAGAACGTGTATTTAAAATGATGAAAACCTTGAAAAACCAAAATGTGGGAATCATTTTTATCTCTCACAAATTAAATGAAGTAATGCACTTTTGTACACGATACGTGGTACTTCGAGATGGGAACTTAGTAGCAGAAGGAAATGTCAGCGAAGTAACGAGTAAGGACCTCGCCCGTTTTATGGTCGGCTATGATGTAAGAACAGACCCGTTACTTAGGGAGAAAAAACTGGGAACAGAGATTCTACGCGTCGAGGGACTTACATACAACCATATTTTTCGTGACATTAATTTTT
>JAQSXG010000007.1 GCA_029256785.1 Neobacillus sp. | reverse complement strand
ACCAGTAAATGTTGTTATTTTACATTTACTGGTGTTTTTTTTGTTGAATGGTCCTTCTAGGAATATTTCTTATTCATAAACAGGGCACTCTAATGATAAGCAGACCCTATGGGGTGATGTAAATACAGATGTTTGTTATACTAAGTTATTGTTGGTTGTTTATAAGTGAGAATCTGCATCTTCAAAATCGCTAATAAATGGAGAAATGGAGGAGATTTAATGCAATTTATTACGAATCAACTTTTAGAATTAGAAATGGACCCTATCTTAGTTGAGTACTTATCTGCCATTATCATGATTCTTTTTATAGGACTTATCTGTATAATAGCGAATTTAATTACAAAAAAAATAGTGATTCGGATTATTACTCATTACATAACAAATAACAAATACACATGGGATAACATGCTTTTGGATAGAAAGGTTTTTCATCGGTTATCACATATTGTTCCTGCTATAATTATTTATTACTTTTCGCCCACCTTCCCAAACTATCAAAATATGATCGAGAAAATGGCGATTGCCTATATCATTATTGTAGGATTAGTGGTTATTTATACCTTATTAAATGCAATTAATGATATTTATCAAACCTTTGAAATATCAAAGATTAAGCCTATAAAGGGCTATATTCAGGTCGTTAATATCATTATAATCATTCTTGGGATCATTTTAGTTATCGCAAATTTGATGGGTAAGAGTCCCCTTCTTTTGCTAAGTGGTATTGGTGCACTTTCAGCCGTGCTTATGTTAGTCTTTAAAGATTCCTTATTAGGACTTGTTGCGGGTATTCAGTTGACGGCGAATGATATGGTACGGGTTGGGGATTGGATAGAAATGCCTAAATATGGCGCAGATGGGGATATCATTGATATATCTTTAAACACAGTTAAAGTTCAAAATTTTGATAAAACGATTACGACAATACCAAGCTATGCACTTATTTCTGATTCTTTCATCAACTGGAGAGGAATGGAAAGTTCAGGTGGTCGCCGAATCAAACGTTCTTTATATATAGATACGAATAGTATCACTTTTTGTACTGAGTCGATGATTGAAAAATTTAAAAGTATCCACTTTCTTACTGAATATATCCTTCAAAAGGAAAGGGAAATTTCAGAGTACAATACTAGGTATGAAGTAAATAAGAATAATCCAGTGAATGGACGCGCCCTAACGAATATAGGTGTGTTTAGGTCTTATATTAATAGTTATCTCCAACATCACCCTGGTATTAGCAAGGAGATGACCTTATTGGTTAGGCAGCTGGCTCCCAGTGAAAATGGTTTGCCTTTAGAAATCTATGCCTTTACAAATGATATTAGGTGGGCAGTATACGAATCAATCCAATCAGATATCTTTGATCATCTTTTTGCAGTTGCACCGGAATTTGGACTTCGAGTCTTTCAGAATCCGTCGGGGAATGACTTAAAAAACCTTGCAGGTGAAACTAAAGGGGATGTAATGAGTAGGGAACTGGGTCAGTAATGTTTAATAATGTAGAATAAGCAGAGCAGCAATGCTCTGCTCTTTCTCATGTGGCTTCATCACAAAAATGATATTTTACTTTTTGCAGTTAGTCACACAAGAAAGAAAATCTGAGGAACAGAACCCCATTTAATTCTGAATTTTGGATGTGGAGTGAATGTAATGGGTTTATTCTTCATATTCTTTTACAAGTAATTATGTTTAAGAGACTAATATGGCAATTATGAGTTGGATTTCATGGTTTAAATTATCAAATCCATGAGAACCGCCCCTGATTTTGAAAGGTGGATTAATATGTATATACCTAAACATTTTAAACTGGATGATGAAGAAGTTATTTATGACTTTATTGAAAAGTATGGCTTTGCAACTTTATTTTCCAAGCATAATGGGGAACCCTACGCGACACATCTTCCGCTGATATTAAATAAATCTGATCATGCTTTATATGGTCATTTTGCCCGTCCGAACGAACAATGGAAGGATGTTGGTAACCAACAAGTCCTTGTTGTTTTCCAAGGTCCTCACTGTTATATTTCACCTTCGTGGTACGAAACTATGAAAGCAGTACCTACTTGGAATTATGTGTCGATCCATTTATATGGTGTGATGGAGATTATCGAAGATAAAAATGTGATATATGATTCTTTAAATGACTTAATAAATAAATATGAAAATCCAGATAGTCCATACCATTTAGATGATGTAGAACCGAGTTTTATCGAAGGAATGAGCAAAGGAATTGTGGCTTTTAGAATAAAAATCACAAAAATTGAAGCAAAAGCTAAATTAAGCCAAAACCATCCTGTTGAACGACAAGAATTAATTATCAGGAACTTAGAAAACACTTCTAATCAGGATAACATAGAAGTGGCAACTCTTATGAGGAAGAATCTGTGAGCTATTCCCATGTTTTGTTTACCAAATGTTTAAGAATAATAGAATGAAAAGGTGGACTTTATGTTTTTTCTACTACTTACAGGAATGCTGATTTCATTTGTTGTTGGCACAACACTACTAGTAAATGGTGAAATCGTTTATGGTTCGATTGCAGCCAGCATAGGAATTCTATTGCTGGTATTTGTATTATTTTATTACGGAAAGAAGAAGAACCGTAAAAAGAAAACTCCAGACTGCTTAGATTTTGATTGTGGACCAGACTGTGACGGAGGACCAGATTGTGACTGTGTACCAAACTGTAGTTAAATTAAAATGGTTAATTGAACTTGTACCATGTCATCGGATGAAGTCTAGAAGTATCACTATAAACGGATATACGTTGCCTCTATGCGCTCGATGTACTGGAATATTAACAGGCTATTTATTTTTTCCATTAATAATGGCACTTGATATGAACTTTCCATTATGGCTGGGAATAGTATTTAATCTGCCAATGGTGATAGATGGATGGACACAAAACAGGAAATTCAGAATGAGCAATAATCCATTAAGATTTTCAACAGGTATCTTAAGTGGCTTGGGGCAGAGTATGATTATTGTTAATGTGAGTCAAAGTATTATTTCTATTTTATTGTAACAAAATTCAACTTTTATCCGACAGCCCGAACATAGCTAAAGCTCCCGTTAATTCATGATTTTTAACTGAATGAAATTTGATATAGAGGGTAGAATATAACTATGAAAGAGGTGATTGATTTGTCTAATAAGATGAACCAAGATGAAATTGAAACATTAAGAGAGTTAATAAAAGATGTTGACACAGCCATGGTGACTACGGTTACTGAAGAAGGGCTTGTTTCTCGTCCGATGAAAACACAAGAAGTAGAGTTTGATGGGGACTTATGGTTTTTTACTAAAAAAGAGACGAATAAATATGATGAATTATTACATAATCAAGAAGTTAATGTAGCATACGTGGGTAAATCCTATGTTTCCGTCCGTGGAAGAGCGGAAATCGTTGAAAATTTAGAAAGAAAAAAAGAATTGTGGAGCAAAGTATACGATAAAATTATGCAGACTACATATGATGATCCTAACGTTATCTTGATAAAGGTAAATGTGGAAGCAGCCGAATATTGGGATGAAGGAAATTTCATAAAGAAAATGGTCTATTACTATAAACGTTTGACAGGGCAGAGTTCTCAATCAACCGGCATTAATGAAACGCTTGAATTGAATAATTAATAACAAAAATGGGTTGTCTGGTTATAGGGCAGTCCATTTTTCCATGTCGAGTAGTGTTAGGGGTTACAAATTCCTTTCTATAATTAATGTAATAATTCCTCTAACCTATCCCATATGGTGGGAATTTTCTGTTAAAATCCAATAGTACGGAAAGAGATCCAATTTATTATCTTGGAGGGAAGTATGCATGGAAAAGGAACAATTAAAGATATTTGATGAAAATAGAAACCAAATAGGCGTTGCAACTCGTGAAGACGTACATAAACTTGGCTATTGGCATGAAACATTTCATTGCTGGTTTATTCGTGAAGAAAAGGGAACAGTTTATCTTTATTTACAGTTGCGTAGTAATACAAAAAAGGACTATCCTAATCTTTTAGATATTACAGCTGCGGGGCATTTAATGGCGGATGAAACTGTTCGAGATGGTGTTAGAGAGATTAAGGAAGAGATAGGAATTGATCTATCCTTTTCAGAATTAATACCGTTGGGAATAATAGATTACTGCATAATAAATGAAGATTTGATAGATAAGGAAATTGCCAATGTATTTTTGTATAAAAGCAGTAAATCCTTTGATGATTATACTCTACAGGAAGAAGAAGTGGTGGGGATTTTGAGAACTGAATTTAACCATTTTACTGAACTCTGGTTTGATGAAAGAGAATCTATTAAGATAAAAGGTTTTGAAATAATGAAGGATGGAAATAAAAAAATAATTAATGAAAATGTAGGTAGGAATAAGTTTGTACCTCATCAAGTAAATTTTTATAGGACTGTCATTGAAAAAATTAAGGAAAAGATTTATTAGTACCTGACCCCGACGTCTTAAAGCATCGGGGGTCAAGCACTCACTTTCAATAAAAATTCGACAAAATCTGCGATAAACACTTGACGATAGTGGGAAAAGTGTGTAATATAGAAAAAGTTAAGTCATATAAATAGTGAATTTGCGGGTGTAGTTTAGTGGTAAAACCTCAGCCTTCCAAGCTGATGATGAGAGTTCGATTCTCTTCACCCGCTCCAATACATAACTAACGCAGTATATCGTTACTAGAGAACGATATATTGCGTTTTTTCTTTGTCCAAATATCCAAATGCTCAATATTTAGTGAGTATTCGGGAGGACCCTTCACCGCCATGTATTTGTGTGAACATATTCATGAGTGATTCAGTAAGTTTTTCCGCACTCTTCAGCTCTGTTGAAGGTCTTAAAAAAATAACCTGAAGCGCATTTTTTGTTTCTTTCGTTACGGGTGCTCGGGCGGAGTCTACAAATGGACTTCCAAAGGGTCCCTTTTGGTCTGATAACACTAAAAGGTCTTCAAGAGAATTCATCCTTCCGTTCAGGCCGAGATACTCTTCACCCTCCTGACCTAGACGAACGCGTAGCAATCCGGTCGTTTGATCACTATCATAAATTCCTATTGGAACTTGATATTGTAAGGAGAAAAAGTTGTTAATATCAATGGCGCTCTGAATGGGGGGAAGATAATTCTGCTTTTTTATCCTTCTAAACAATGCTTCTGCTGAATGACGATAACGGTTGGGGTCCTTACCGGTGAGTTTAAAAATATGTCTCCATTCTTGAACCCCAGGAAGATCGGTAACATTTTTATCTTCTAACTCAAAATAGATAGACTCCTGAAAGAGCTGCAGTCTTCCTTTAACCATTTGCGGTGAATCTCCGACAATAATATCCTTGTATATAATGATTCCTAGTTTAAAATTAGGAATCTTCTCTGTAATATCCGCTGAAAGTTCAATTTCCATGCGATTCCACCTCCAAATTTCAATGAAAATAGTTTATCATAAAAATATATGCAATTAATAATATAGCACCTTACCATAAATTAATTACTAAGAGGGGAGGGACAAAAATGAATGCTGTAAATCTAAAAGAAGAGATTATTGCTTATAGTAAACAAATCGGAATTGATAAAATTGGCTTTACCACAGCTGATACCTTTACGGAGTTGAAAAATAGGCTAATTCGGCAACAGGAGCTTGGGTATCAATCAGGTTTTGAAGAGCCAGATATTGAAAAAAGGGTAACCCCTTCATTGCTCCTAAATGAACCGCGTTCAATAATATCTATAGCCCTCGCCTACCCATCTAAAATGAAGAATAGAGTTGTGGGAAAAAAGGGAGAAAGAAGGGGTTTCTTTTCGCGTGCCTCATGGGGTTTAGATTATCACCATATTTTAAGGGATCGTTTAAAAAAGCTAGAGGCATTTATTTTGGAAAGAGTACCCGATGCCCGATTAAAATCAATGGTCGATACCGGAGAGCTCTCTGATCGTGCGGTAGCCGAAAAAGCTGGCATAGGCTGGAGTGGGAAAAACTGTGCAATTATCACACCTGAATACGGCTCGTATGTGTACTTGGGGGAAATGATTACAAGTATTCCTTTTGAACCTGATCAACCAATTGAGGACCAGTGTGGTTCATGTACGGCTTGCCTCGATGCCTGTCCTACAGGTGCATTAGTTCAGGGTGGACAAATTAATGCTCAGCATTGTATCGCCTTTTTAACGCAAACAAAAGGACTTATCCCTGAGCAGTTTAGAGATAAAATCGGCAACCGTGTTTATGGCTGTGACTCGTGTCAAACAGCATGCCCTAAAAATAAAGGACTCGATTTCCACTTTCATGAAGAGATGGAAGCTGATCCGGAAATTGCCAAACCTTTGCTAAAACCTATTTTAAAATTAAGTAACCGTGAATTTAAAAATAAGTTTGGATATGTTGCGGGATCATGGAGAGGGAAAAAACCGATTCAACGTAACGCTATCATAGCACTCGCTCATTTTAAGGATGAAACAGCCATACCTGATTTGATTGAAGTCCTGAAAACTGATTCAGGGCCTGTTTTAAAAGGTACAGCCGTTTGGGCACTTGGGAAAATTGGTGGGCAAACAGCAATCAAGGCATTAGAAAAGGTAAAGGAACTAGAAACCGATCCAAACGTCCAGTTGGAAATTGAAAAGGTATTAAATCTCACTAGCGACTAATCTAGGAGCAAACCTCACCGTTTTGCTCCTTTTTTTGATTATTCTTCCTTTCACTTACATATGTATGAAAAGGAAAGGGGAGATAGGAATGCAAAAATCACTCCAAGAGGTATTTGAAAAGCGACTAGAACAATTTGTATCAAACAAAAAAAATAGTAACGATGCTTATCCTAAGGCAGAGAAAAAAGTAGCAGTCCTAGCCAAAAGGTCTGCAGAAATTGTAAAAGCTAATGCATCGGGTAACATCATACAAACAATAGATGATGGAGACATTAACACGGTAACTTACCAAGTCCATTATAAATATTTAATTAAACAAAAAGGAACCTTATACCAGGAGGAAGAGGTAGAGGTCAGAGTAGCTGTATTTAATAAGGATATATTACTCATGGATGAAGATATCAATCCATATGAAGTCGAGGGAAAACAACCACAACTACCAAATGATGAATCTGAGGTAGATGAGTTAAGGATAAGCTACAAGTATAACCGGTTAAAGGCTGTTCAATATGCTGAGCGTTGGTGGAATACCTACAATCCAGCCTATCAAAAATTTGAAAACGACTGTACCAACTTTATTTCACAGTGTCTACATGCCGGGGGTGCACCCATGAGAGGTTACCCTAACCGTGGTTCTGGTTGGTGGTATAGAAATAAAAACTGGAGTTATAGCTGGTCGGTGGCACATGCATTGCGTTTGTATTTGGGGAATTCAAAAAGTGGTTTAAGAACTAGGGAAGTAAGCAGTCCTGACCAGTTGTTATTAGGGGATGTGATCTGTTACGATTTCGAAGGGGATGGTAGGTATAATCATAATACAATTGTAACAGGTAAGGATGCATTTGGTATGCCGTTAGTGAATGCGCACACGTATAATAGTCGTCAGAGGTACTGGGCATACGAAGATTCTTCAGCTTACACTCCAAATATAAAATATAAGTTTTTTACGATTGTTGATGGATGAGCAATACACTGTTGAAAGCCGAAAACATAGTGGTATAATTCTTTTTATAGGTTTTTAATATGAGGTGAGCAACTTGACAGTGAATGTAGTTTTATATCAACCACAAATACCTTCCAATACTGGAAATATCGCACGGACATGTGCAGGAACGAATACGGCTTTACACTTAATTCGCCCATTAGGGTTTTCTACTGATGACAAAATGCTAAAAAGGGCGGGGTTAGATTACTGGGAACATGTAAAAATTTTCTATTATGATTCCTTAGAGGAATTTTATGAAAAAAATGCTGGCGGTGAGTTTTTCTATATTACTAAATTTGGCCAGAAGCCTCATAGCGATTTTAACTTTAGCGATGTTGATAAAGATTACTTTTTTATTTTTGGACGTGAAACAACTGGACTCCCTAAGGAAGTGATTGAAAATAACAAGGAGAGAGGCCTTAGAATTCCGATGAATGACAATATCCGGTCATTAAACCTTTCTAATACAGCCGCTATTCTAATTTATGAGGCTTTAAGGCAGCAAGACTATCCAACGCTAATTTAAACAAACAAGAGGCCTTATTAGGCCTCTTTTGTTAAGAGAAAGGAAGAAGAATATGAATGATGTAATGTCAACTATCCTAAATCACCGTTCGATTCGGCATTTTGAGGACAAGGCTCTATCAACTGAACAGATAAGAGAGATTGTATCATGTGCCCAAGCAGCCTCCACCTCAAGTTTTATTCAAGCCTACTCGATTATTGGGGTAAAGGATGTAGAAAAAAAGAAAAAGCTTGCTGAGCTTGCCGGTAATCAAGAATATGTCTTGAAAAATGGTCACTTTTTCATCTTTTGTGCTGATCTCCACCGGCATAGCTTTATTGGAGAGAATAAAGAAGAAAATATTAACCAATCTATTGAAAGTACTGAAAAGTTTATGGTTGCGCTGATAGATGCTGCCCTAGCAGCACAAAATACAGCCATTGCTGCTGAATCAATGGGTTTAGGAATATGTTACATAGGTGGAATACGTAATAAGCTTGAAGAGGTAAAAGAATTACTAAAAACACCCGAACGTGTTATCCCGCTATTCGGCATGGCAGTCGGTTATCCCTCAAAACTTACCGATCAAAAACCAAGATTGCCAATGAACCATATCTACCATGAAGATGAATATGAACAAGATAAAGGGGTCTACGCAAGCCAGTTAGAGGAATACGATGAAGTAATCTCAAGCTACTATACAAAACGTACAAATGGAAAAAGAAAAGACCGTTGGACAGACCAAATAACAAACATGCTAAACAAACCAACTCGAATGTATATGAAAGAATTCATTGAAAAAAATAAAATGAATCTTAAATAATAAAAAGGCAGCCACTTTACGGCTGCCTTCTTTCAGTTACAAGAATTATTTATTTTGCACCTGGCTTATCATTATACCCAGAAGTGAAGATTGCTGCCAAAAATGCAACCATTACTAAAAGTATTAGTGTTAGTCCCATGATTATGTAAAGCCCCCTTTTATCAACTCTTTTTCGTATTTAAGTCACATATACCTATATTATATCCTAACTTGATAAAATGAAAAGCAAATTATTACCGTTATTATAACAAAAAAAGATAGAGAGGAATCCTCCCTTGTTACGCATGTTCAATAGGTCAGGTGCATAGATTATATTAATCGTCTCTGACAACGCTACAGGGGGAGGGCTTTATGGATATTCTAAAAAAAATTGAGATGTTTCGAGAAGAAGAAGAAAAGCTTCGTTGGGAAGGGTCATTTGGAGATTATTTACGGTTGTTGAAGGAAAAGCCATGGGTAGCTCAATCAGCACATTCACGGGTTTATAATATGATCAAAGATGCAGGCATTGAAGAGGTCAAGGGTGTTAAAAACTACAAGTTCTTTAGCAACCAATTATATGGGTTAGAGGAATCACTCGAAAGGCTGGTGGAAGAGTATTTTCATCCGGCTGCCAAAAGGCTCGATGTAAGAAAACGTATCCTCCTTTTAATGGGTCCAGTAAGTGGTGGTAAGTCTACACTCGTAACCATGTTAAAGAGAGGGCTGGAGCAATATTCTCATACAGAGAGAGGTTCTGTATTTGCGATTAAAGGGTGCCCAATGCATGAGGATCCATTGCATTTAATCCCACACCATTTACGGCCAGATTTTCAGGCAGAGTATGGTATTCGAATTGAAGGTAATCTATCACCGCTAAATATGATGCGTCTAGAAGAAGAATATGGTGGCAGAATTGAAGATGTACTCGTTGAAAGAATCTTTTTCTCCGAAGACAAACGAACGGGAATTGGTACCTTCAGTCCATCAGATCCGAAATCACAGGATATCGCTGATTTAACAGGAAGCATAGACTTTTCAACGATAGCAGAGTTTGGTTCAGAGTCAGACCCGAGGGCATACCGTTTTGATGGGGAACTAAACAAAGCAAACCGAGGAATGATGGAGTTTCAAGAGATGTTGAAATGCGATGAGAAATTCTTGTGGCATTTACTTTCATTAACGCAAGAAGGAAATTTTAAGGCAGGACGATTTGCGTTAATCAGTGCAGATGAACTCATTGTTGCTCACACGAACGAAACTGAATATCGTTCTTTTATTTCCAATAAGAAAAATGAAGCACTCCATTCACGGATTATTGTCATGCCAATTCCATATAATTTAAAGGTATCTCAGGAAGAAAAGATTTATGAAAAAATGATTAATGAAAGTGATGTATCTGATGTTCACATTGCTCCGCACACATTGAGAGTAGCTGCAATGTTTACAATTCTAACACGCTTAAAGGAGCCGAAAAAGGGAGATATTGATCTACTCAAAAAGATGCGCCTTTATGATGGAGAAAATGTTGAAGGCTATAATGCTGCTGATGTGAATGAAATGAAAAAGGAATACCAGGATGAAGGAATGAGCGGGATTGATCCGCGTTATGTTATTAATCGAATTTCGTCAACCATCATTCGAAAAGAAATACCATCGATTAATGCACTAGATGTATTAAGGTCACTAAAAGACGGACTGGACCAACATCCATCGATTACTGCTGAACTCCGTGATCGTTATATGAATTATATTTCATTAG
Organism: Neobacillus sp.; assembly: GCA_029256785.1. GTDB lineage: Bacteria > Bacillota > Bacilli > Bacillales > Cytobacillaceae > Neobacillus. The sequence goes on along the minus strand of JAQSXG010000007.1, from coordinate 17,457 downwards.
CACGTAAGGAATATGATAATATCGCGAAAAAGGAAGTACAAAAAGCGTTTGTCTATTCCTACGAGGAGTCAGCAAAAACGTTAATGGATAATTATTTGGATAATGTCGAAGCATATTGCAATAAATCTAAGCTTCGTGATCCATTGACAGGTGAGGAAATTAATCCAGATGAAAAGCTGATGCGATCTATAGAGGAACAGATTGGGATTTCAGAAAATGCGAAGAAGGCGTTTAGAGAGGAAGTGTTAATTAGAATCTCTGCTTTTGCGAGAAAAGGTAAGCGGTTTGATTACAATTCTCATGACCGTCTTCGTGAGGCAATACAAAAGAAGCTATTTGCTGATCTTAAGGATGTTGTGAAAATTACTACCTCCTCTAAAACACCTGATGAGCAGCAGCTAAAGAAAATTAATAATGTAGTCGCTCGATTAATTGATGAACACGGCTATAACTCAACATCAGCAAATGAATTATTACGTTATGTTGGAAGTTTATTAAACAGATAGGTATGGTGACTGGCGGAAGGAATCTGCCAGTCTATTTTTTTCACACTGTATTTTTAAAGCTTATTTGTTGAGCTCCTGTCAGATTGTGTTAGTACTCGTCCAATTTATAGACAAAAGTATAATTGACGAAATTTTTTGTAAATTATTTATTGTTTCTGCATAGGATAAAGTAATCAACATTTCCTATGTCATTTTATGTTTCCGGTTATTGTATGTGGTAAGGATAAAAAGGTGTATTAAAAAATTAAAAAATTAAATAAGGAGGGGTTTACATTGTCTACCAACAATCATCAGTATATGATTTCCAAAGAAGATTGGTCCCTCCACCGTAAAGGCCACGATGACCAGCAACGCCACCAGGAAAAAGTCCAGGAGGCGATTCGCAACAATCTCCCAGACTTAATTACAGAGGAAAGTATTATTATGTCTAATGGTCGAGATGTGGTAAAAATACCAATTCGTTCATTGGACGAATATAAAATTCGTTATAATTATGACAAAAACAAACACGTGGGCCAAGGTGACGGTGAGAGCCAAGTAGGTGACGTAGTTGCACGTGACGGTTCAAATGCACAACAAAAAGGTCCTGGAAAAGGGCAGGGTGCAGGAGACCAGGCCGGTGAAGATTACTTTGAAGCAGAAGTGTCCTTGATGGAACTCGAGGAGGCATTATTTAAGCAGTTAGAACTTCCAAATTTAAAACGAAAAGAGCAAGAAGAACATCTAGTTGAGAATATTGAATTCAATGATATTCGCAAGACGGGGTTAATGGGGAATATTGATAAAAAACGTACCATGATGGCAGCCTTTAAACGAAATGCTATGCACGGGAAGCCTTCTTTCCACCCTATTTATAAGGAAGATTGGAAGTTTAAGACGTGGAATGAAATCGTAAAACCAGATTCAAAGGCTGTAGTCATTGCGATGATGGATACAAGCGGTTCGATGGGAATTTGGGAAAAATATATGGCCAGAAGCTTTTTCTTCTGGATGACACGTTTCCTAAGAACAAAGTATGAAACAGTTGAAATTGAATTTATTGCCCATCATACAGAGGCAAAGGTAGTCACGGAAGAGGATTTCTTTTCGAAAGGAGAAAGTGGCGGAACTATTTGTTCATCCGCATACAGAAAAGCATTAGAAATCATTGATACAAAATATAGTCCGCGTAAGTTCAACATCTATCCATTCCACTTTTCTGATGGTGATAACCTCACATCCGACAATGCTCGCTGTGTTAAGCTTGTTGAAGAATTAATGAAAATATCGAGTATGTTTGGATATGGTGAGGTTAATCAGTATAACCGTCATTCCACATTAATGTCAGCCTATAAAAATATTAAAGATGAGCGTTTCCGTTATTATATTCTTAAGCAAAAAGCGGATGTATTCCATGCTATGAAAGGATTCTTCCAAGAACAAGAAAACAAGTTGTATGCATGAAAAGATCCGACAGGAATAATACCTGTCGGTTTCTTATTTGTTATTTAAAGTAGTTATGGTAGGAAACTTAAGGTAGAAGGTGGTCCCAGAATCTTTGGTGCTTTCCACCTTAATTGTCCCTTCCATTGCTTTGACAATACTATAAACCACCATCATCCCTAATCCAGTACCTTTAGAGCCCTTTGTTGAATAATAGGGTTCCCCGAGTCTGCCAATCTGTTCTTGGGTCATTCCAACCCCTGTGTCTTTCACGAGGACGGTTACATATTCTTTACTGTATTGTGTTTCTATATAAAGCTGGCCCCCATTGGGCATTGATTCAACAGCATTTTTGAGAATGTTTATGATACATTGACGGAATCTTTGCTTGTCGCCCTTAATAAAGCCAATGACAGAAAAGTCTGTATTGATTTCCACAGAGTTTTGATTCGCCATTGGTTGCAGGATCTTAAGGATTTGTTTTAATTCATTCTTCACATTAAGCTCTTCAATTTTCTCTAAGGATGGCTTTGCAAACGTCAAATAATCCTGAATGACTCGTTCGGCGGATTGAAGTTCCTCCTTAACGATGGAGAGGTATTCTCTCCTTTTATGTCTAGGGAGGTAATCATCATTAAGTAATTGGACGAACCCACTTGCTGCAGTAAGCGGATTCCGTATCTCGTGGGAGATTGCTGCCCCCATTTGCTCTACTGCTTTTAATTTTTCCACTTTCACTAATTGAAGACGCATCTTAACATTTCTTTTAATAAATTCTATCGAATAGGCAATAATTCCAATCCCCAATGGTGGAAGGAACATATATGCAAACCAAGCATCAACCCAATGGGAACGTGTGTATGTTAAAAACTCCATTCCCCCAACCGTTAGTACCCCTAATATCATCCCAAGAAAGGTAGCAATCGGAATTCGCCTATTTGGACTTTGCTTCCAAAACCATGGATGAAGTCGAAAAAATAGATAAGCTAATGGCAAATAAATAACTAAGGAAACAATAAAACCGTCGTCAAAACCATATAAGCTCCTAATCCCAATTAGTGCAAGTGCCAGAATCGGACCAATACCAAAATATAGACCGCCGATTACTAGCGGAATAATCCTCAAATCATAACGGGCAAAGGAGACTGGGACATAAGCAAAATGAATGCATGTCCATAATAAAAAAACGAAAAATATAATTACAATTGATTTTGAAATGATAAATTTTCTGCTCTTGTCTATCCAAATTAAACAAAAAAGAAGCAAAATAATTAAAATGGAAAGATTTTGAAAGAGGTGTTTCGTTATTTCCATTCAATTCACCGTCCAATAAAGGCTCATAGGAAAATTTTACAGTTTATTCATGATAGTTACAACTGAATTTACTGATTTTTTTGGAAATAAATAAATTGAATCAGTGTTAGGAAGAAACTGTGATTTGATTCCTGCCATGTTCCTTTGAAGAGTATAGGGCCATGTCGGCAAGGTGAATTAGCTTTTTTGAATCTATCTTTGTGTCAGGAACCATTGTTGCAAGACCAATACTGATTGTAACATTATTGGATATTTCAGATCCGATATGAGGAATCTTCAGAGAACGAATAGTCTCCTGAACATTGTTAGCAAAATTTGTCCCTTCTTTACTATCTGTGGAAGGTAAGATAATTGCAAATTCCTCACCACCATAACGGCAAAATATAAAGGTATTACCAGAAAGATTAAGATTTTTGATAGCATCTGCAATCTGCTTTAAACAATGATCACCGGCAAGATGACCATAGGTATCATTGAAATTTTTAAAATAATCAATATCAAACATTAATAAAGTTAATGGAGATTTTGTTGAAGAGCATTTTTCCCATTCTTTCTTTAGTGTCTCATCAAAATATCTTCTGTTTTGTGCCCCTGTAAGTCCGTCCATGTAGGAAAGACGGTTAAGAAGTTGATTCGCTTTTTGCAATTTTTCTTCAGTCATTTTTCGTTCGGTAATATTCCTTGATACAATAATGATCCTCTTACCATTTTCTTCGTGATAAGGTACACTCTTTAAGGTCGATTCCATCCAAACATATTCGCCATTTTTCGCGCGATATCGGTATGTATAATCTGCAAATCCCTCACTCAGTGCGATACCGAAGATTGCTTCTGTTCCTTTTAGGTCATCTGGATGAATGAAATCTGAAATCTGTTTACCTAATAAGTCTGGATATTCATAGTGTAGTATTTCTTTTACTGCAGGAGAAATATATTTATATTCACCCATCTCACCGTGCATAGTAATCATGTCACTTGAGTATTCTGCAAGTAAACGAAACCGTTCCTCTGTTTCCTTTAATTTAATTAGGCTAGACTGTAATTGTCTTCGGGATTCATTGGAATTAGCGATAAATACAGAAAAGTGATAGGCTAAAAGGCCGCCCAATAAAGACATTGGATAATGAATAATTAAAACATCTTTAAGGACGACAGGATCTTTAATAATCATGAAAAAGACAATGGAAGTAATAATTAACCCAATGAAGTTCATGAAAAAAGCCTTCAATGTGGTATTAAACCTAAACCTAGAAAAGAGTCCACAAGCGATGCCGATAATAAGTGCTCCACTCGCTGCTATTAATGAAGTCTCACTAATGCCCAGCATTACCAATCTTCCTAATGCAATAACAAGACCTGTTATAAAAGCAGGAATAAACCCGCCAAAAGCTGCAGGAATAATAATGGCCAAATGACGTAAATCGGCAATGACGTCTGAATTAATTTGTATACTAAATACCATTAAAATAATTCCTAGAACACCATAGGAACCCCCCCAATATAGTTTTGTTGAAATGGAGGAGGAGTGCTCTAAAGGTATATCTTTAAATATCTGTCCCATGATATAAATGGAAGCAATTAATAATGAAACATTGGAAATAAAATCTTCAAACATATAGGTTCTCCTAGTAGGCAGCTAATTTTTCCTTCTTAGTTTATTCCATATTTGGAACAATAACAATTAATTATAAGAGTAAAAACAACTTTTGGAAATAAACAATTGCTGTTTTTTAATACTAAATTAGAATATTTCGTTGGCCTACCGAAAAGTATATAAGAGAATAAATTAGCGGGAGGGAATAATGAAAAAGTCATTCGTTATTTATGTATTCCTTATTATTATCATTCTTTGTTCACCATTAATTACAACTGCTCACGTTAAATGGTTTACCGAGGTTACTCCTAATAAAGAAGAAATAGAACATATATTGTCGCCAATGTTTATGGGCTTATCTGTATTTGTTGCGCTACTATTGGCAGCCTTAACTCAGTTGCTGCCTCTAATAGATAAGTGGAGTATTTCAAAAAAAATTGATGGCTTTCTAGATCGATACCGAATATCCTCAAGGTATATTTTAAAATATGGAACGGCCATTGCATTACTTATTCAGGTTTGGTCTGGTACCATTTTTGCACCAGAATTTGCGATTACACATTCATTTATTCGAATTGCACTGTGGGTAACAATCATTTTGCTACTTATTCCTGTACATTATGCAACAAAGGCAGGGGCATTAATATTATTGATTTTGTTTATCTATCAGCTTGTTTATTCAGGATTGTTCCATATGCTGGACTATGGATTTTATTTAGCAATTATTGGGGTGCTTTTAATCGGAAAGACGAGGCTAGAGGAATGGGGGTTTCCGTTTTTGTATCTAGGGACCGGTTTATCACTATGCTGGGTCGCTGTTGAAAAATGGGTATATCCTTCAATGAGTATAGATATTCTGCAGCAACATGGAGTTCCAACCTTTGGCTTTGCACAGGCTACTTTTGTGGTTCTAGCTGCATTTATTGAATTTGTAGTTGGGTACTTATTGATTGTAGGAATATTAAATCGGGTTTTGGCGTTTGTTTTAACCTTAATTTTTATCTCAACCACTATTGTTTTTGGTTACACTGAAATTATCGGACACTTTATGATCCATGTGGTATTAATTATTTTTATCATTGAAGGGGTTTCCTTTTACGACCCGCCGATTAGGATGCATCGTTCAAAATTATCACAAATGGTTTTTGTGTTTTTAAATTTTGTATTTACATTGGCGACATTCCTTTTGCTCTATTATCGTTTTGCATAAGAACAGCCTCTCATTGAATGAGAGGCTGTTTGTTGAGGAATAAGTTATACAGAAAGTGAAACTTTATTGGCCATTTCCTTTGCGGCGGTTCTTGCATTTTCTTTTGCTAGGGCAACGATTTCAGGGACTTTTTGCGGATATAAATCAAGTCCTTCAGCAATTACCGTTTCCATCATATCTATACCTAAGAAACGAAGGGCTATTTTTAAATAGCGGTCTCCTGATTCCATTTCTGCCATAGGAGTTCCTGTGTATTGTCCGCCACGGGTTTGAATATGCAAGGCAGTCTTCTCTGTCAAAAGACCTTTCGGACCAGTAGGTGTATGGGCAAATGTTTTACCTGAAATAAATAAATTATCTAAAAATGCTTTTAATATAGCTGGTGAGTTTAAGTTCCACATTGGTGAGACAAATACATAGTAGTCATATTGAATAAACTCATCAGCAAGAGCATGCATTTTGACGATTTTTTCTCTCTCATTTTCTGAAAGCTGTTCTAAAGTATAACCGTAGCCTGCTAATTTTCCGCGAGCCGAAACTAAATCTTGGTCCATATGTGCCATATCTGTTGTAAATAAATCCATTTTCTTAATCTCTATATTTGGACATTTCTCTTGAAAAGCTTCAAGGAATGCTTCACCTATTTGCAGGCCCTTTGATTTCTCGAGCCCTTTAGGGTTAGCTGTTATATATAATAATTTCTTCATTAAAGAACACATCCTTCTTTGATGGTAAAAATGTACTATTACCATTATAAAAAATAAAACTATATTAAAATTTGATGAAAAGGTGAACTTCATGAACATTAAGTGACGTTTGTAAGTGATTTTTCAATAAATTGTTAGAAGTCTTAATAAACTTTTAATAAATAAGTTATAGAATATATCTATAATAAAATATACGCTAAACCCTAAAGGCGGAATTAATTATGGACCAACAACACTCTCTAAATGTTAAGGAAATGGAAAAATTACATATAAGAATAAGAGAACTGGAAAATCGAGAAAAGGAGCTTTTAGAAAGGCTTCGCTTGAATCAATCCCTACATTCAAAGGTTCTAGACGCATTACCAATTAATATTTTCTTAGAAGATCCTGATGGTAGGACAATATTTGTTAATGAACAAGCTTGTAGGGCACATGGTGTGAAATTAGAGGATCTTGTGGGTAAAACAGTATTTGATTTTTTCCCGAAGCATGTAGCCGATAAACAGCGTGAAATTGACCTTGAAGTGTGGAAAAAACAAACCCTTCAAACGAATGAAGTTACCATGGAATTTCAAGGTATGGAAGGTTATATGCTAACTGGAAAAACAATTATTCAGTTAGACGAATCAAAGGAATCATTCCTCCTAGGGTTTGGGTTAGATATTACCGAATTAAAAGAAGCAGAAAAGAAAATTACACATATGGCCTACCATGATGCTTTAACGGGATTGCCTAACCGATGGTTTATAAAATCCTATCTTCAAACAAATGAGTTAGAATATCACAAAATAGAATCAATGTTAGGTGTACTCATGCTGGATTTAGATCACTTCAAAGTGATTAATGATAGTCTAGGGCATGACGCAGGTGATAAGCTCTTACTTTCTGTATCCGATAGATTGCTAGGAGTTGCTGGATCAAAAAACGTTGTTGCAAGATTAGGTGGAGATGAATTTGTTTTATTACTACCTGAATTAGAAGCGCTTGAAGATGTAATGATAGTAAGTGAAAAGATTAAGAGTGTGTTTGAAGAACCCTTTGATATAAATGGGATTAAGTTTACCATTACACCAAGCATAGGGATAAGCGTTAGTCCATTGCACGGCAATGATATGGAAACTCTCATAAAGTGTGCTGACATTGCATTGTACCACTCCAAGGAGACGGGAAGAAATTGTTGTTCAGTCTTTACCCCTGATATGAATTGGACTTCTAAATAAGAAACGGCTCCACTTTATAATGGTAGCCGTTTTTTATCATGCAGTTTAAAAAATAAACAGAACAACAAAATAAATAGCCATTGTCAGTAGACCAACTGGAACACCAAAACTAGCCCATTCTTTACTGGTGATATTGAGTTTTCCAGCAGCAATGATATTTGGAATATTTCCTGGTATGAGCATTCCACCGCTTATGATTAGACCAAGCAGTACGGCGCGAATGGTCTCAGAATCCATCGCTGGACTAATTTCAGCAGCAGCAAGCGTAGCATTATCTAAAATAGCCGAAATCATATTGATCCAATACAATAACATTGGATGCAACCCAAGTACATATTCGTTAATTAACGGCTCGAATCCATGTCCTAAGAAGGTTAGCCCCATAACAAATAAGTAAATTTTAAATGATCGAACAAGTATCTCTTTATAGCTTTCTGCTTTTTGATTTGACTCTAAACCAGTTGAACTTTCTTGTGGTTTTACGAAAAAGAGAGTTAATAAACCGAAGATTACAACAGCAGGTATAACCTCTGGGCCAATTAATTTCAGTAAGTAGAAGAAATCCTCATTTACTTTACTAATGGTTATCGTTGACAGTGGCTCACCTATTGGTGTAAGCGCTGCCCCTAGTCCAATTGAGAAACAAGCTAAAATAGTGAAACGTATTTCCGATTTTCGATCGAGTGGGAGTACATTAATGATAATAACTAGCACAATTGCTGCGATGATTGCGGTAATGATGCTTGATGCAAGTCCCAAAATAATAACGGTTACTGCGAAAAAAACTCGTGGTGATAATATCTTGGTCAGTGACAAAATTCCCTTTTCAAGCTGAACTTGCCCCCATTTACAAATTAATCCAGCAATTAAAACCGCTAAGGTAATGTTAATTGGATCAATTAGTGCTTTTTCTATTAAGTGAAAATTCATCATGCCGCCAATCGTCGCGGCTGCAACCCCCATAATAAATAAGAAAATTTCTAGGTTGTGCTCGACCTTTTTTACGGAAAAAGGTAAAAATAAAACCAAAATCAAAATAACTATTAAACCAATCATTCCCTCAAATCCTTTTAGTAGTTTATGTATATAAAATCAGTATTACAATAATTTTACTACATAATTCCAGTATGGAAAAACAATTTACAATTTTTAAGTATAGAAGGAATAGCTAAAAACAGCTGACGATATTGTCATAAACATGTGACATTGATAAAAGCGGTAATTAGTAAATTTACATTATAATTTATTTAAGAGTATTTTTTTGGAAGAATGAGAACGATTTCAATAATTTGGAGAGGCAGGAGGGTTTCTTTTTTGAAAATTAATAACAGGATAACGATACTTGCCGGTCATTTTGGAAGCGGAAAAACGGAAATTGCAATTAATCTTGCATTAAAAGAAAGAAATTTACACAAGCATGTGGCAATCAATGATCTAGATATAATAAATCCCTACTTTCGTTCTCGTGATGTCGCAAGCATTTTTCAAAAACAGGGTGTTGAATTAATTTCACCGAACAATCAACTTGCCACGTCTGATTTACCAATTGTATCAGGTGAAATTTATCGTGTTTTGCATGACCATCGGTACAAAGTAATAATTGACGCTGGAGGAGATAAGGATGGAGCAACTGCATTAGGACAGTATTATCACGAATGGAAAGAATATGATCCACAGCTGTTATTTGTCCTAAATGCTAATCGACCGTACGTCAGTACTATAGAGGGTGCCTTATATACTGTGGGGCAGGTTGAACTGGGTGCGCGCCTTAAGGTCAAGGGAATCATTAATAATACGAATATCGGTAGGGAAACAACAATGGAAGATATTATTAAAGGCTTTGAAATAAGTAGTAAATTAGCAGAAGTGCTAAATATACCATTAAAATACACTGTTATTTCCAGACACTTAGAGGAGGATGCAAATATTTTTACAAGGAATCATGAAGTAATGTTTATCAATCGATATATGAAAGTACCTTGGGAGGAATAGGACGATGAAACTTTCAGAAAAGAGAGTTGTTTTTAATGAAGGGATATGTAAATCGTGCGGCTTATGTGTTCATATTTGCCCGACTAATGTTATCTTTCTAGCAGATTATCTAAATGGAAATGGGTACCGTCCCGCAGCAGTAGTGGACCAGGGAAACTGTATTAGTTGTGGAAAGTGTAGCCAAGTTTGTCCTGATTCAGTAATTTCTGTGTTTCGTCCGGTTAAGATCTTACAAACGGTTTAACAAGAAGGGAGTTTTACCAATGGGGAAAGTATTAATGAAAGGCAATGAAGTGATTGCCGAAGCTGCAGTTCAAGCTGGTTGTAAGTATTTTTTTGGATATCCTATTACACCACAAAGTGAACTTGTTGCTTATATGGCGAGAAGGTTGCCAGAAGTGGGCGGACTATTCCTCCAAGCAGAGAGTGAGATTGCTGCGATCAATATGGTATATGGTGCTGCTAGTACAGGTGTTAGAGTGATGACCTCCTCTTCAAGCCCAGGATTCAGCTTAAAACAGGAGGGTATATCTTATTTAGTAGGTTCAGAGCTCCCTGCAGTGATTGTAAATATCGTCCGTGGAGGACCAGGGTTAGGGAATATTCAACCAGCACAATCAGATTATTTTCAAGTAACAAAAGGCGGAGGGCATGGTGACTATAACATTCCGGTGTTGGCACCAGCTTCCCTGCAGGAAATAGTAGAGCTAACCCAAGATGCTTTTAATATTGCCGATAAATATCTCACACCAGTGATTATTATGGGGGATGGAATGCTTGGGCAAATGATGGAACCGGTTGAATTTGGAGTCCAAAAGGTACAAGAACTTCCTGAGAAGGATTGGGCAACAACAGGCACGCGGGGGGACGGACCACCAAAGACCATTACTTCTTTAGAACTTAATGCAGAGAGTTTGGAGAACCGTAACCATTCCTTACAGAGGAAATTTTCAGTGATAAAGGAATTGGAAGTTCGCTATGAAACATATAAAACTGAGGATGCAGACTTTATTATGGTTGCATATGGAACCGTAGCTAGGATTACGATGAATGCGATTAACAAAGCAAGGAAAGATGGTATAAAAGTCGGCTTAATTAGACCAATTTCGCTTTGGCCATTTCCAGATAAACCATTTATTGAAACTAGAGATCGAGTAAAAGGATTTATATCTGTCGAAATGAGTGCAGGGCAAATGGTTGAAGATGTTAAACTGGCTGTTAGTGGCCATGCCCCTGTTGATTTTTACGGCAGAACGGGTGGAGTTGTCCCTACTCAGGAGGAGATTTACGAAAAGATTATCATGGTAGCTGGGGGGATATAATATGTCGACAATGAAGACTGTTTTTAAAAAGACAAACGGGTTAACTGACAAACCTACTCATTACTGTCCCGGTTGTACACATGGTGTTATCCATCGACTTGTTGGTGAAGTCTTAGAAGAAATGGATATTCTGGAGGAAACAATTGGTGTAGCATCTGTCGGATGTTCGGTGCTATCGTATGAATATTTTAATTGCGATATGACACAGGCTGCCCATGGACGTGCACCTGCTGTAGCAACAGGCGTGAAACGAGTCTTGCCAGATCGCTTTGTCTTTACGTACCAAGGGGATGGTGATCTTGCCTCAATCGGGATAAGTGAAGTAATTCATGCAGCAGCAAGAGGTGAAAATATCACTGTTATTTTTGTCAATAATGCCATTTATGGAATGACGGGCGGGCAAATGGCTCCAACCACTCTAATAGGTCAAAAAACTGCAACCACTCCTTTTGGTAGAGATGCAAGTATCCAAGGGTCTCCCATTAAGGTATGTGAAATGCTCGCAACATTAGATGGTACCGCCTATATTGAACGAGTTTCAACCCATGATGTACAGAATATCCAAAAAGCCAAAAAGGCGATTCGAAAAGCGTTTGAAACACAGAAAAAAGGCCTAGGATTCTCAATGGTAGAGATATTATCAACCTGCCCGACAAACTGGGGACTGGACCCATTTGAATCACTTGAGTGGATAAAAGATAATATGATACCAGTTTATCCTCTTGGAGTTTATAAAAAGAATGAGGGAGTGAATTAACTGATGCTTGAAGAAATATTGATTGCAGGATTTGGTGGTCAGGGTGTCATGTCTTTGGGCCAGTTAATTGCCTATGCAGGTATGCTGGAGGGGAAAGGTGTTTCTTGGCTTCCTTCTTATGGCCCGGAACAAAGGGGAGGGACAGCAAATTGTGCAGTTGTCATTAGTGACGAACCAGTGGGTTCCCCCCTTGTGACAAGTCCTTCAACAGCAATCGTGCTTAACAATCCTTCGTTTGAAAAGTTCGAACCTCGAGTACAACCAGGGGGCCTATTGATTATAAATTCATCATTAGTAACAAGAGTCTCCAATCGAAAGGACATTAAGGTGATTGAAGTATCAGCGACCGATATGGCGAACAATCTAGGGAATGCAAGAGTGGCAAATATGATTTTACTAGGAGTGTTTTTGGAAGTGACAAAAATTGTTACACCCAAATCTGTTATTGAGTCTCTAAAAAAAGTACTCTCGGTCGAAAAGCATTCCTTAATTGAAGTCAATAAGCTGGCATTATCAACAGGTGCTGCACTTCCCGAACTAGCAGTAAGATAGTTTTGCTTTTCATTGTTTAACTTTTGCATAAGTTATAGGAACTCTTAGACATAATAATAAGTGATAACTTTCACTTAATTGAAAATGATTTTCAATTATAATAGGTGTATTAAGAGTTTGTAGGAGGAATGAACAATGGAAAGAAACCCGGTTAAAGATTTTCAGGAATATAGTGAAGAAAGATTTACGAAAAGAATTATCTTTAAAAAAGGCGAAACAACAGCGTTTGTTTTAAATTTCTTACCAGGGCAGCAGCTTCCAGTCCATAAACACCCAGGTACTGAGGTTTACCTTTACGTTGTGACTGGAACAGGAACGATCATCATCAATGGAGAAGAGACACAAATCACCGAAGCGGATGTAATTCACGTTGATAGAGAAGAAGAAATGGCCTTCAAAAATAGCGGAAGTGAACCAGTAAGCTTATACGTCGTTTTAAGTAAAACTCCAAGCGATAAATTCGCTCAAAATATATAAAGAAAAAATCATCCGTTACTGAAAAAAGTCAGCCAATCTTTGGCTGGCTTTTTTCTTTACAATCTGCAGATAGTAAAAAAGATGAAAACACTTTCATTTTTGATTGAATATCAAAGATAGAAATGATACTCTTATTTTAATAGATTTGTGAAAGCGTTTGCGCAACTCGTTGCGCAGTCATATCCTTTTATATAGACTTTACTATATAAAGTTAATGCAATCGATTGCATTCGAATCTATTAATCAACTTTTCTAGGAGGAGAAGCAATTTGGGGAGAAGTAAAATGAAGGCATTTTCAATTGTGATGGTACTTTCGCTAGTGTTGCAATTATTTACAAGCTTTGCACCAAACACTGTAGTAAATGCCGAAATTCAAAGTCCGATCATTAATAAAGACGGCAGCGTGACGTTTAATTATGTTAGCCAAGGGGAATCGGCTCTATATGTAATAGGTTCATTAAATGGCTGGAGCACTGACGCTGCGATACCAATGACTCTAGAAAATGGAATCTATACGGCTACAGTAAAGGACTTAGCCGTTGGTGAATACCAATATAAGTTCCTTTTGAACAACAAAAGTTGGGATCAATCAACAACCGATCCACTCAACACTAACCCGGAGATAGGAGGGAATTCTACCTTCCGAATTGGAGAAGCACCGGAGGTAATCAAGAGCCCAATTGTTAACGATGACAACTCCGTCACGTTTCAATATGTGGGCGAAGCTGATCGGGTTCGTGTAGCAGGCAGCTTTACAAGCTGGGCAGATGGTGCCCTTGATATGACAAAGAATGCTGATGGTGTTTGGCAACTAACGAAAACTCTTGCACCAGGCACCTATGAGTATAAATTTATCGTGGGGGAAAGCGGCTGGATGCCTGATCCAGGAAATAAATTATTTTTTGGTGATAACTCGGGTCTCTATCTACCGGGATTAATCATCAATGCTCCTAATGAGATTCAAAAAGGAAATTCCATTGAATTTACAGCTAAGACACTCTCAGCTAGTGGAGAAGAATCAGCTGTTACTCCGGAGTGGAGCCTAAAGGATGCAAGAAATGGAATCACGTTAACGAGCAATAAATTAACGATTGAATCTTCATACGAAGTAAAAGCAGATGATAGTGTCACTGTTGTTGCGACACATAATGGGAAAAAAGCAGAGAAGAAGATTAGTATTCTAGCAGTTATGTATTCCTATACCATCAACTACTACCGTTTTGATGGAAAACAAAACGAGTGGGATATGTGGTTGTGGGAAAATGGCAAGGATGGAAGCGCCTATCCGTTTACCACAACAACCGAGGATGGTTTTGCACAAGCAACAGTTCAGTTCCCATCTCCTGAGTTGAGTATCATCACAAGACCGGGAAATTGGACAACACAAGATGTAGAAAGAAAAATCCAAATTAAAGAAGGCCAATCAGTTGAAGTATGGCTAACACAGGATGTAGCGGAGGTTAGCTATTCTAAACCAGACATTTCTGCTTCTGTACAAGCGGCACTCATGGACACAAAGAACAGTGTTAGTGTGTCGGTTAATAAAGAATTAGCCGATGATGTTGAGTTCAAATTGATTGACGATGCCGCAAATCAAGAAATAGCTACAACCATTACAAAACTTTCAAACACAAAAGTTAAACTAACAATAACGGATCCATCAAAAATTGACGTTAGAAAAACCTATAACGTACAAGCGTCAGGATATTCATCTAAAAAAGTAACAATGAGGAATATCTTAAATGATGATTCTTTCTATTATAATGGTGATGATCTGGGATACACATATGACCCTGAGAGAACAATCTTTAAGCTTTGGGCGCCAACAGCAGAAAAGGTAAGCGTTGCTGTCTATGAAAATCAAGGGAATTACGAGGGTGCATTTGTCACCGATAACACAGGTGGTCAAGAAACAGTAATGACTAGAGCCGCAAACGGTGTTTGGTCAGTAGCCATCAATGAAGATTTGGTCGGCAAATATTATATGTATAAGATAGAGTTTGCAGACGGTACTTCTAACTATGCAGTTGACCCGTATGCGAGGTCCACTTCTCCTAACGGCCAAAGAACAGCTATTATCAATCTCGATAGTACAAACCCAGCTAACTTCAAACCTGAAGAAAAACCGGCATTAGTCTCACCAACAGATACCATTCTTTATGAGCTACATGTTAGAGATTTTTCTATTAATGAAGAGTCAGGTATGACGAACAAAGGGAAGTACAAAGCATTCACAGAAACAGGAACAACTGGCCCTAATGGTGTCAAAACGGGAATTGACTCACTCACAGAACTAGGAGTGACACACGTTCATCTTTTACCTGTTTATGATTTCGGTTCGGTAAACGAACTGACAGTCAATGATCCGAATTCAACCGATCCTAAATTCAACTGGGGTTATGATCCGATTCATTTTAATGTTCCAGAAGGATCTTATTCTTCTGACCCGGCTGATCCAACAGCTAGGGTAACTGAGTTCAAAGAAATGGTCCAATCTATGCATGATCAAGGGTTAAGAGTCGTTATGGATGTTGTGTACAACCATACGTATATCCCTGAAAGTACGCAATTATCAGGTGGTTCTCCATTTGATAAAATCATTCCAGGTTACTTCTACCGTACGGATGATGCTGGTAAAATTACCAATGGTTCAGGTACAGGAAATGAAGTAGCATCAGAACGACCTATGGTTCGTAAATATATTAAGGATTCCGTAAAATATTGGGCAGCAGAGTATGGTGTTGACGGGTTCCGTTTTGACCTTATGGGTCTAATTGATAAGCAAACAATGACTGAATTAACAAAAGAGCTAAAAGAAGAAGTCGATCCTTCGATTTTAGTATATGGCGAGCCTTGGACTGGTGGCTCAACGAGTCTCGATGCAGCTTTTCAAAACTTTAAAGGGACACAAAAGGATCAAGGCTATTCCGTGTTTAACGATAATATCCGTGGCGCAATTAAAGGTGGAAGCGATGATGCAAGCACAGGCTTCGCTACTGGTGCATCAGGCAAAGAAGCAGACCTAGTTAAAGGGGTAAAGGGTTCGATCGAGGACTTCACCAACCGTCCATCTGAAAGTATTAACTATGTAACGGCACATGATAACTTAAACCTTTGGGACAAGATTATGAAGGTTGCCGGAAAGGATATTACAATCGATCCGCATGCATCGATTACAGAGGCTAATCCACTAGATAATGAGTTTGTAAAACGTAGTTTACTAGCAAATAGCATCGTGCTTACCTCACAAGGGATTCCTTTTATCCATGCGGGTGAAGAAATGCTTAGAAGTAAGTTTGGCAACCATAACAGCTATAAGAGTCCAGATAGTATTAATCAAATTCGCTGGGAACTGAAGGATCAATTTCAACCGGTATTTGATTACTATCAAGGCTTAATTCAGTTAAGAAAAGCTCACCCTGCTTTTAAAATGAATACAAAAGCTGCCGTTGAGCAGAATTTGCAGGTGTTTAAATCAGATGACAATATTGTTGCTTTTGAATTGAAAGACTTCGCGAACAAGGATACTTGGAAAAATATTGTTGTGATATACAATGGCAATAACTCTCCAAAGGACGTTACACTTCCAGCAAGTAAAGAGTGGCGTGTCGTTGTTGATGAGAATACGGCAGGTACAAAGACCCTACGTACGATTAATGGTGATAAAGCTACAGTAGCACCGTTGTCGATGATGGTGTTGTACGATGAAAGCGAGGCTTCTTATACTCCAAAGGTTACTAGTATTGACACAAATGTTGATCAATTTGCTTTAAACACTGGAGATACAAAGGTGATTACCGCCTATGCATTGGATCAAAAAGGCAGAGTCATGCTTGATGAAAAAATAAACTGGTCTTCTTCTCATCCTGATGTTGCAACAGTTTCAGCAGGAAATGTGACGGCTATGAAAAACGGGAAGGCAACGATTACAGCCTCTGTTGGAGATATTACAATAGCGATCGAAGTTACCGTTGCAACATTAACGCCAACCACTATCACAGTTACTGGTGATAAATCGGTATATGAAACGTACTCAACACAGCTCTCTGCTGGTGTTTTTGATCAGTTTAAACAGGAAATGTTAGGAACCAAGGTTACTTGGAAATCCTCTAATGAAAAGATTGCCATCGTTGATGGAACAGGAAAAGTTTCAGGAATCATCCCTGGTAGCGTGAAAATTACGGCTACAGCCGGTGATGTAAGCACCACGATTGATTTAACTGTAAAGGAAAATGTTCAGAGGTATGTCCGTGTAAAATATGTTAGGCCGGATAAAGACTTCACTGACTGGAATCTATGGGTATGGAATACAGGAGTGAAGAACGACCAGATTGATTTTACAAAAATTGAAGGCGATACGGCAATTGCTAATATTGAAATTGC
>JAQSXG010000304.1 GCA_029256785.1 Neobacillus sp. | reverse complement strand
ACCTTGCCCTCCAGTGTATTGATACGAATAGTTTCTATTTCAATATTCGTTTTTGGTTGTGTTTGTAATTGTCTGTTATACCGGCGAAGAACGGATTTAATTCGGGAAAGTAACTCACGGAGCCTAAACGGCTTAGTAATATAATCATCTGCACCCATATCAAGCCCCATCACCACGTTCACCTCATCATCTAATGCTGTTAAAAAAATGACTGGTTTATCGCTCTGTTTTTTTACCAATTCACATAGTTCGTATCCGGTTCCATCTGGTAATGAGAGGTCAAATAAACATAAATCAATTTCATTTAATTTTTCTGACAGTACCCTTTTAGCCGATACAGCATTATGACAAAGGATTGTTTCATAGTCATCTTGCTGCAATGAATAATCCAATCCAGAGGCAATGGTTTTATCATCTTCCACTAATAATATTTTCATGAGTAACATCCTATCTGAGAGTTTCTATTTATTTAATCATATTTTATTGTGATTACGTCGTCAAAAAATAGAGAAACAAAAAACACGAGCGGTTCAAATCACTCGTGTTTTTTTGTAATTTTAGGCAGAAATTAGTAAATTCGTTTTGCACCAACATAGTATTTCTTCCAATAGGTATTATCCATTGACACGATGTCAATTCCTTTTGAACTGGTTGCTGAAACAAACTGATTATTATCCATATAAAAGCCAACATGACTAATCGTCCCGGGTTGATTAACTGCGAAGAAAACCAGGTCACCCGGTTGTAAATTAGCTCGTTCAACAGCAGTTCCCATGGTATAGAGGCCAGCTGATGTATTTCTCGCCATATTTACACCATGTTGATTGAACATATAATAAACAAACCCTGAACAATCAAAACCTGAGGGTGTCATTCCGCCCCATTTATATGGTACACCTAGATAATTACGTGTATCATTTAGTAATTTCTTTTTTACAATCGCATGTTCAATAGCGGTGGTTGTTGCTACATCTATTTTTCCTGTTGATGTAATACCATAATCCGTTTGAAAGGTTTTTATTGCTTGTGTCGTCGCAGGATCATAATTTCCTGAGAATGTTGTTGCAGTGTAGTAACCTAGTGACTGTAGATTTTTTTGAACTGTCTCTAAACCAGAAACAGTAGAAGGTGCAGGTTCTACATTTGTCGTCGGTGGTTGAGTATTTCTTATTGTTAATACTTGTCCAATTCGTATCATGTCACTAGTTAGGTTATTAGCTATTTTAATCTGCTCAACTGTCACATTGAATTTCTTTGCTATAGCTGATAAAGAGTCACCTGGAACAACTGTATAATTGGTTGTAGTGACTACCGGTGGAGTGTAAGGTACTCCAGAATTAGGGATTGTTAATTTTTGGCCAACAAAAATCATTTCTGATGAAAGGTTATTTGTAGTTTTTATTACATCAACGGTCGTTCCAAACCGCTTTGCAATAACTGATAAACTGTCCCCTGAAACAACTGTGTATATAGATCCCTGTACGAGTGGTGTAGCAGGAGGTACTGTTTCTGTGCTAGGTGAAACAATATTTGCTGGAATGATTAATGTTTGTCCAAGCTGTGTTGAATCTGTTGTTAACCCATTTACTACTTTAATAGCATCTATTGTGGTTCCATATCTTTTGGCCAGAACGGATAAATAGTCGCCAGTTGCAACGGTATGGAATGCTTTTGGAATGATTAACTGTTGATTTATTTGTAAAATATCAGTAACGAGGTTATTTGCCCTTTTTATATTATCAATAGATGTATTGAATTTCTGTGATAGGATCCATAGGGTGTCTCCGGATGAAACGCGATAAGCATATGTACTTGATTGTGAGTCCAGTTCTGTTGCTGGTGCAGGTTCTCCAGTTTGGGCCGAAGCTTTACTTTCACCGTTTAGTGGGATTGAAATAACGACCATCCCGCCAATCATCACCTTAACGATACTTACTTTGATCGTAGGATACTGGTCTTTAATAAGCTGTTTTGCTGTGGAGATAATATCTGTTTTATCTTTAGGCACTCTCCCCAATTCTTCCGCGAACTCGTTTAACTGGTCACTAAGGTGAAAGACGATTGCATACTCATTATTTTCATGATTTATTTTTCTTAATTCATGCCTTTGATAGTAATCCATTTCATACAGCTCCTTTGGTTCATTACTAATAGTAATCGTTTTCCTATCATCCGATAAGTTTCTCCTACTCCCTTGTAAATATTCTTTTGGTCAATTTTAAAGCGCTACCCTTTTTTAAGGATAGCGCTCTGGATCATTCGGATAACGACAAAGAGAGTTTCTATAAAGATAAAATAATAATAAATTTAGCCATACTACATGATTGTAGTATGGCTTTCTATTTCTATAATGTTCCTTCCGATTCGGAATGAGACCTTTGTTTTGTAATGTAAAATAGACCGGGTATTGAAAAAATCGTTACCAACAATAACACAACAGTCATTCCATTTTTACTAGAATCACTCATACCCGTTGCAAACATAACTCCGAATAAACTGGACGCAAGGACATTACCGATAAATCTTGATGTCATCAGTAAACCAGACGCAATCCCACTTTGCTGCTTAGTTACTATAGAATAAAGAAGATTTTGTAACCCTATGTTAAGTGCTCCATTGCTTATACCAATTACTGCAAGAATCATGAATAGCCAGATTAATGGTGAGGTTTGATTTGATAGTAATAATAAGCCTACCCCTACTATTCCCGCTATCCCGCCGAACAATAAAGGGATTCTAAACCCTGCTTTTTCTATCCAACGAGTAGCTATTGGTGTCATCAACATGGCAAAAACGGAAATGGAAAGCATCATTAATCCAACATTTTTGGAATCAAGCTTAACCACTGTTTGTAAGTACGACGGAATTGCTAGCAACATAGAGAAAAAGATTACTGTAGCTAAAATGTATTGAACATAAAGTAAAGATACGTTGAGATTTTTACTCAAATATTTAACATTGATAAACGGTTCAGATTTCATTTTCTCAAAAAAATAAAATAAAAAGGTAAAAAGGATGGGTAAAAACATTCGCCATAAACTAAAACCCTCTTCTAATGATAATAAAAAGATCATCCAACTAGATAAAAATAAACCGAATAAAACAATTCCGATGACATCCCATTTGAAGGATTTAGCCGTACTTATGGTATCACTTGGAATATATTTAAAAGCCAAAATCGTAGATAGGATGATTACTGGAAAATTAACATAAAAAATGACCGGCCATCCGCCAAACTCAACTAATAATCCGCTAATGGTAGGGCCAAACGCGGCTGATGTGGTAGCAAATACAGATAAAGTTGAGATGACTCTATTTTGATTTTTTTCGATGTATGTTCGAATGATTCCTATGCCGGCAGGATACAGTGCAGATGTTCCTATAGCTTGGATAGCTCTCATACCTAGTAGGAAGATCATGTTAGGAGAATGAGGTGCCATTAAAGAAGATATAGCTACTAAAATTAGTCCTGTAATAAAGATTTTCTTTCTTCCATATACATCACTAATTTTTCCGATAAGCGGTAAACATATTGCACTTATCATAAAGTAAGATGCAATCAGCCATGAAATATCTTTCGAAGTAAGGAGAAAATCATTTTGAATATCTGGTAAGGCAACGGTTATCATTGTCGTATTAAGTGGGTTTAAAATTACACCCAAAGCGATTGCAGTGATTAATAATTTGGAGTTCTTAACTAATGGAGTTGATGAATTCCTCTCTCTCATATGCTATATATCCCTTCACTAATAGAAATATTGATTGAATGTACGATAACACTATTTATTTAGCTTAACATAATTAGAAGGTATTTAATTGTAATATTATTCAAATAGTATTAGTAAAGCCTTCAGTATATCCTAAGCGAATGAGACATTTATCATAATAGTTTGTGACATGCTTTTGGTAGATATAGGAGGAATGACATGCTGTAACATTGCCTTTTTGCTCTTTGGAATCAGTGGAGTATTTCACTCCACTGATTTTTAGATTAGTACAAACTTTACTTTTTAAATATTGATTTTATTATTGTTGGCGAGTGTATTTTCCCCTCTTTTACGAGCCGTTTATGAATTAGTTTCAGATCTGATTTCTTACTTTCGATACTTTTTGAAAATAAATTGTATTCCTCATCCGACTCAATTAAATTACCATATCTGACCTTTTCATAAATTGATTGTATTTGCTCGTCCTCTTCTATACCCATTCGTTGAAACCATTCTGATATGGTTTCTGCAGAATTTCGTCTAAGGTGGAGCTTATCTGCATGTTTCTCGAAAAGGTAAATTTCTTTCCTGACCCGATAAGTCGGCTGCCCTCCTCCCCGTCTATTACGAGAAGTGCCCTTCTCAATTTCATCAAATGAAGAGGAGATAGAAAAAGCATGGTCATTGGTTGCTGCTGACTCTGGACTTTTTCGGAACTTTTTATATATGACAATAAACAACACGATACAAAGGACAATAAATAGACCGATATAAAGAAACGTTGGGTCAAAGGATGATTGTATAGTTTCGATTTCTTCATTACGGAAAAAACCCAACTGATCTTCCTCCGACTCATTCATTTCTATAAGTGATGATTGCTCTCGGTCCTTTGATAATTCATATTTCTCTACCCAGTTAAAAAGGGGCGAAGCAAGAAAAGATGCGGAAGTTGCCAGTATTTTAACAAAGGAAACAAAGATCCATTTAATGAGATTCATGGTTGTAACCAACAAGAGACTAATAGTTGCCATTGTCCCCATGATTGACAGAAAACTTCGCAATAAGTTCCTTTTCTCTAGTGAATTTCCAGGTATGGAAAACCACTTGATGATAAATCCACCAATAATAATCACAGCGAGCTGAATAACTACAATAATTAAAATTGGATTAACTATCGTATATGCATTCATATTTGCCACAATGAAAAGAAGGAAACCAGTCAAAACGGTCATAAATAGCCAAAACCCCGACCATTCACTTTCTTTTTCATCACATATGATTGATGTCCTCCAGTAAATGATTACCGACACCATTATAACAAAATAGATTGAAAACCCCTGAAACAATCCCAAAGAAACAATTAGTGGGAAAATGATAATGAAGAAAAGTAAATTGCTTTTTCCCCGATACCTTTCAATGATGAATATGTATCCATAAGTTCCAGGTATTGTTAATAGAAAATAAGCTATGAATGGTACAACATCACCATTTAGAATATAGTAGGCAGCGAATAATAAACTGCCAAATATAAGTTCAATTGTCTTGAGGTACATCATATCCCAAATGGTACTTCTCATGATGACATCCCTCTTTTATACTGAAAGGATATTTTTACAATCGTTGCAATTTGTCCCTCCACCAAAAGTTCAAAGACACTTGTTCCTCTATCACCAAGCATTCTCAGTGCATCACCTTTTTCATGGATGTTCTGACCAGCATGCAGAAAGAAAGGTTGTTCATCCAAATGGCGGTTATAGTAAGCAAGCATTTTGATATAGGGATAAACAGAAGCCTCGGCATTGACAAGTGCAATCGTCTCTAGCACTTTTTGCAAATGCTCTTTGCCGGTACCTGGCATGATATAAACGAAGGGTGTTCTGCCAGCATTGCGAATATTAATACAAAGAGAGAATGGAATGTTTTGTTTGACAAAAAAATAGGCCAAATCGGCGGTACTACTTAAAAGTTCTTCAAGATTATTTGAAATAAAATGGTCATCTCCAATATTTACAGAGATATTCCATCCCACCTCGGTTACCTTGTCATAAATTTTTGTTTGCAAAGACTGTTTACGCGCACTGGCCTTCCAGTGAATATGATTAAAGCTGTCCGAAAGTTGGTAATCACGTGTCCCTGCTGGAGATAAATAATCCTCAAAGAGTGAATGATTAGCGAAAGACTCACCTTGCTTATATGTAAGAAGGACATGCTTATTTTTCACTTCTAAGGTTTTTGGGTAAACAAGTACCTCCTGATTGGAGAAAGATTCCCTCTCCAAAATGGTTTCCCCTAATCCAAAGAAATGGGGTATTTGCATTTCGATTTTTTGAATTCGAGATATTCC
>JAQSXG010000303.1 GCA_029256785.1 Neobacillus sp. | reverse complement strand
TCTGCAGCTACTCCTTCACTTCCGCCAGTATATGCATTTTTGAAGCCTGTTCTTGCTGCATCTGCAAATTTGTTTTCGCCTGTTTTATCGGATATAACAATTGCGTTTCCTTCTTTGATATTTTCTAATTCGATTTTTGTTTCTGCATCTTCTAAATCATAAACTAAGTCAAATTTAGCTTGAAGATCAATCAATTCATTTTTAGCAGCTGTCGCTTCTTCGATTTTGTTTTCTGTTACAAGGTTTTTAACTTCTTGCTTTTTTGCGTTTATCGCATCTAACATTGCCTTTAATTTTGGGTTCATATTTTATGTACCGCCTTTCGTTTTTTGAGTTTTTAGTGTATTAAAAAAGGACCTAGATTAAATCCAGTTCCTCTAATAATTGGTTTCTAAGTTGTTCTTGTTGATTCTCTTGTGCCTTAAGTTGAGTTTTTTGCTTTTCATTTTTGGCAA
The DNA here is from genome assembly GCA_029256785.1 of Neobacillus sp. Taxonomy (GTDB): domain Bacteria; phylum Bacillota; class Bacilli; order Bacillales; family Cytobacillaceae; genus Neobacillus. Next base: position 5,605 of record JAQSXG010000303.1, on the reverse strand, counting down.
ATTCTATTTTTTCTTTGCTTAACATTGGATTTATTGAGTTGCTAAACGAATAATTTGGTTCATTGTTCATGAATAAAACCTCGTCAATTAAGCCTTTTTCTTTGGCTTGTTGTGCTGTTAGCCAAGTTTCTTTATCCATCATTGATAGCGCGTCTTCTGAACTCATTCCTGTTTTGGAAATATAAGCATTTGCGATTGATTGATTCGCCGTTTTGAGCATTTCTGATGCTTTGTCCATATCGTGATAATCTCCACTATAACCATAAAGAGATACATTGTGTACCATCATCAAAGCCGTTGGAACCATTCTACATTTACCGCCCATAGCTATAACACTTGCGGCGCTTGCTGCTAATGCTGTAACAGTTATTTCAACTTCGCCCTTATACAGTTTTAGTGCTGCGTAAATATCGGAACCGGCGAAAATGTCACCACCGCCACTATTGATCTCGACTTCTAATTTTTCGTTATTTGCCGTGCCGATAATATCCTCTACATCTTTAGGACATACCGATTCTATTTCGTACCAATCGTATATCCATTTTTCATCATTGCTTACGATTATTCCTTTAATGGGTATTTTAGGCATCTTCCTCACCTCCGTCCATTTCCAATTCAATCTTGAAATTTCTTAGTTTCTCTATGTTTTCTTTTAGTGCCGTGATCAAATTGCTTACCTCTTTTGTAATTAATTGAAATTCATCGATGTTTTTAAATTTCAATTCTGTGCCTATTATTTTAGCCACTGTTCTCACCTCCTTTCACAAATTGATTGCCTTTCACATATTGGTTTCCTACTTGCTCTAACGGAATAACGTTGCCATTAGCAATTAGTTTGTCGCCAAACTCATTTTTTTGCTTATCGAGGTATTCTCTCGCTTCATTTGGAGTGTAAATTGAGCCTTGAACATAATTCCTAAGCATTTCGGATTGAGTTTTGCTATCTGCTCTCAAGAGAACTTTCTCGTTAAATTTGAAATAGAATCCATTTTTTCTTTCTTCTGCAGATAAAAGCTTGTAGTTGATTTCTTCCTCATACTGTTTTAATACATATAGCATTGTGTCCACTAAAAAAGAGAGCTGTTGGCTCTCCGAGTTTGCATATGAGGATTTCTCATAATCATTTATTTGATTAGGTTTAATTCCAAATGCACCGGCTATTTGTAAAGCTGTGTATTTCTTCAATTCAAAGAATTGAGCGTCTGTAAGACTTACTTTAAGTGGTTGTAATTGGAATCCCATAGGTACTGGAACTATTCTTCCGGCGTTTTTAGCACCTGTTAATATACTTTCATATTTTGCTTGAAGTAACTTTGAGCGATGTTCGTCTAAATCCCCTGTGTATTGCAATGCCATTGAAGCTGTAAGGCCTTGCTCGTAAAGATTATTCATAAATGTTTGACTTTCAAGTCCTCCGCTTATGGTATGTTTCAATATTTTTTGCACTGCTTCGCCTGTTATTCCATCAAATGATAGCCAAGTTTTAAAGTGCATTACATCGTCTTGCTTGAAAACATAGGTTTCGTGGCTATACTTATCATCGTATTGATAATATAAACGCCCTTTTTCTCCGAATATGCCCTTATTATCCATTAATATAGTCACATCGGTACTTGGCATTGGCCATAAGTCTAAAACTTCTAATCTTCCACCAAACTTTTCCTTTACGAATTTTCTTCTAATCCATACATAGCCATTGCCTTTATGGTTCCGGTTGTTTTCAACTGTCCCCCAAAATGTAGTTGGTGTCATTTGTGGATTTGGCCTAATTCGAAGTAGTTCGCTTATTTTTGTACTTTCAGCTTTCCTTGGACCTTCGTCTGTATTTTGATAGAATTTAATTGGTATCTTGGCAAGGGTTTCACTTAGCATTTTCAAACAAGTAAAGTATGTAACTTCGCCTAAAATCTTCTTATTTGTTCCCCTGGTGCCTAATGATTCTGCAAATTCATCACTATTTAAGTCAAACGAATTTTTAAATCCGGCTATGGCATTCTTAAACCTTTTTATTAGTTTCACTTTCTCACCACCTTTCTAATGATCTTGTAGAAATTTATCTATTATATCGTTCATACGTGATGTAAAAACGTGATATAATGCTAACTTAAAAGCACACAGCATTGCATCCACCGGGTCAATTCTCTTAGTAGTTGCATCTTTGTCTATTTTAATTAAACCTTGATTGGTTTTAATTACCGCATTAGACATCGAGAAATTGAGTAGCGGATTGCTTATGTATAAAACATTTTTTGAATATACTTGCTCCCTATAACCGCAAGTGCTTTCGTTTAGATGTTTATGCGATTGGAAAACTTCTTCTACTATGTAGCCTTGGTCTGATAAATCTTGCATTAATTTACTTGAATTATTAGGGTCAAAGCAAAGGGCTTCGATGTGCCACTCGTTTTCTTTACAAGTATCAAGAACATATTGCATAACTACGTTTTGATCTACTATATCCGAGTTAGTTATAGTTAAAAACCCCATTCTCTCCCAAGCATCGTATGGTACTTTATCGGTCCTAATTCTTTCTTTTAACTTTTCTTGATTTGGTATGAACGAATGTGAGTAGCATATATATTTTACTATTCTTTTTCCTACTCCATCTAATTCATCTGTAAGCCAAGGAATCATAAAGGCAACTGATGTTAAGTCAATTTTAGCTGACATATCAAACCCAACATATACCGGCATACCTTTTGTTGAAATTGGAATTTCTTTGACTTCACATTTTTTCCACTTTGCCATATCCATATAGCCATTGGCTTTTTGTTGTACCCATTTATTTAGACACTTTGTAAGAAATGCTATCATTTTTTCGGGTATCTCTTTGGCGAGTTTGAATTCACCCCTTATTTTTTCAATACCCTCTTTATATGTCATTCTAATCGGATTTGATTTTTTCCAATTTTCTTCGTTATCTATATCATCGCCATCGTCAATTTCTAATATGTCGATAAAATATTCATCATTTGTAACATCTATATCTGGATCCAGTACCTTTGAGCAATATGTATATTCTTGTGTATAGCAAGGGTACGATAAGTCCATACCTGCTGTTGTGATAATCATTAACAAGGATTCTTTTGTATTAGAACCTAGCCCCAAGTCGTAAAATTCGGTCGTTTGGTGTTGGTGATATTCGTCTAATATCAGCCCCGCCGGATTTGTACCATCACCCTTTTTACCGTCTTCTTTATTTAACGCTTCAATAAAACTTTGCGTTTTAATATGTTCTATTTTATCTTTTGTTATTTTGAATTTGGCTCGAAGTGGCGAGCCTATAAGCATTAGTTTAGCTTCTTCAAGTATAATTTTTGATTGTTTTCGCTTAACTCCGGCTGTGTAAAACTCGTATACCTCACCATTTTTAGTAGATTGAGTTGCTATTTCATATAGTGCAACTCCCGCTTCCTCTTGTGACTTAGCGTTCTTTCTAGCCACTTCGATAAACGACTTTTTAAATCTTTTATATCCGGTGTCCTTATGTCTCCATCCATATATTTGGCATAGGTCGAATTTTTGCCAAGGCGTTAAATTAATTGGTTGTTTGGCCAATACGCCTTTTGAATGTCTTAGGTATGTGAACCAATCTACTATACCTTGTGATTCTTTTTCATCCCAAATATAAGGGAATGGTTCAACTAGCAGCTTATTGTTTATCTTTTTTAGGTCATTCAAAAACCTTATACAGGCTTGAATATGTTTTTTTCCACTTGGTTCTTTCCCACTAATACAATCATTTGAGTATTTAATTAATTCTTGTTTAATAGTCATTAGATATTACCGAATTTTTTATCTATTTCTTGTTCTTTTTTGGTTGTTTTAATACTTGCTACTTTAAGCCGGCTGTCAATTGTAAGTCCACACATCGATGCAAACTTTCTCATTTCCTCGGCATATTTTTTTTGAATGTTTATTAGTGGATTTTCTAGTATCATTGTTTCACCGCTTACCATAATTCGTTCAATTGTCATTGGTTGTTGCATTAGTTCTTTTGTGGACTTCAAATATAGTGAGTAAGCATTGCAATAGCAACCGAGATTGTTTAGATCCAAGTTCCCAACTATATTAATTCCATCTAACTCTTTTGTAATCCGATAATATTCTTGTGTTGCTATTTCATCGACTAGCCATAGAGGGGCAATATCTAATTGTTCCTTTCCTACAGTAATCATATCTTCTTCATTTTTTCTATTCGACTGCTGTAATACTGTTAGATTACCTTTTTGCATTGCTATTGCTTTGCGTGGTTTTGGCATTTTACCCCTCCTTTCCTATTCGCAAAATATTATATTTAGAATTTTGCGTAAAGTAAACTATACACGTGGTGTTATGGCTTTGTTATAAACAATTTGAGCCGCCCCTCCCCATCTGTTAATAGGAAAGTGTGGCTAAGCAATCAAATGTCTTATATCGCAAATTAGAACGTTTGTTTGGTTTTATTAATTTATTGCTTCTATGGATGCCGCATTAATCATACCGCCATTTATCATATGTGTAGGTATCATAAATGTTTTAGCCATCTCAACAAATGCATAATGGCTTGCTTGTAAATAATATCCCTCCAGTTCCCACAACTTATCTTTTATCTTGCCTATGCAAATTTCCTTACCCATTTCGAGATTGTAGTTCTCTTTGCTTACACAAGCACTTGATTCCGTTAATACGAATCCGTTTTTCAATCTTACTGTAACTACCGTGCATTTCTCATATAATGTATATGTTTCAATGTCTGCATCATTAATTAACTTGTCTATTTGTTCTTGCGTTACTTTGTCTTGCATTGTCTTTGTTCCTCCTTTGATTAGCTTTCTCTTTCTACTATGTATTCAAGACATTCTTATTCACAAACAGATAACATTGTTTCGTTGTACGGTTCCCAATTGTCGCTATCCCTACGGAAATCTGTTTCTGTATACATTACCCTTAACTCATCATCAATCCTTGCAAAACCTTTTAATATTTTCCATTTCTTTTCGTCATTGTTATATACTGGTTTGCCTATGTAGCCTTTCAAATCATCGAACTCAATATATTGTTTATATGTATTTTCCATCTCTATACCTCCCTATCTTTTCATTTAATACCCAACACTGTAAATCCTTTTGGTAACACAACGCATTTTCTTCCTGTCTTTTCTATGAGGCTTTTCTCTACTGTTTTGATAACCTCATTACTTGCGGTGCAATCCATTAGAATAATAAGTATGTTGCTGTCCTTATCAATCCCAATTATCTCTTCGAGTTCTACCCTCTTCTTTGCTACATCATCATATAGATATATCATTCCTATACCTCCTTAACATTTCCGTTAACGTCTTAATAGTTCCATTCTTGTCCACCTTATACATACTTTCAATCATACTATGTGTATTGTGTGATAAACTCATTAGGTTATCTATATCATATCTTCTATCCCATTCATCCTTTAAGGGAATTATATGGTGTACTGTATCGGCTATCAATATTTCTCCTGTTGTCATATATACATATACATCTAACTTATCTAAATCTAATATAGTATCTCTTGTTAGTTTCCATTGTTTACCGTGATAAAATTTAGTTGATGTTGTATCCCTTGAAAACTTATCATATTCTTTCTG